>CAIJKT010000350.1 GCA_903821255.1 uncultured Lentisphaeria bacterium
AAAAAAAACGAAAAAAGGCATTTGTCAAACAGACAAAGCTAGTTATATTTATTCTCAGTCGTTAACCTTAACCCCTTGGAGGAGGGACCATGAAACATTCATTTTATGACGTGAAGGCGAAGAAGAAAGTCGAAGCAGTCGTAACCAAGAAAGTCACTTATGGAAAGAAGGGCAATGAAAGATATGCTTTCAAGGCTCAGACTCCTGACAAGCGCAATCTTACCGCGTTTGTAAGCAAGAAAGATTGGGATAAGGCTGTTATCTGATTTTAGCCTTTTGCACGGAAATACTCCTGTGTCTTTGTATGCGGGAGTATTTTTTTTGATCAAATTCAAATGCCTTGCCGGATACAGACATTTGAGCGAAGATGTATAGACAGAAGATAGTCTAAGTCAGTTCACTATCCGGATGTCTTCTCGGCCTAACGCTTTCCTTACTGCGGCCACGGCCAGAATCGAGTTCAAATCCACCAGCGGCACGGTAATATCCCCGGATTTCAGTACAATCGGAATTTCCGTACAGGCCATGAGGATGATTTCAGCGCCCTGTTCCGCCAGTTGCTCCGCCGCCATAATCAGCAGATCCCGCGGCTGGAGACGGGTATTCCCGGCCTTTATCCCCTGAATGCCGAAAATCGCCTCCATAACCGAATTATGCTGCAATTCGGTTTCAGGAGCGACCAGGACGATGCCCATTTTAGCGAAAACATCGCGGTATAATCCGGATTCCACGGTCGGGGTTGTGCCAAGGATGCCTGCTTTCTTTACCCGGGGATAATTCAGTTTAATGAAGTCCACGCTGGCGTCAATGATACTGAGAAACGGTATTTTCAGATGCTTTTCAATCTTATGTATGAAGAGATGAGCTGTATTGCATGGAATAATGAGGAAATCCGCGCCAGCTGCTTCAAGGCTTTTGGCGGACTCAATCATCGCCGGAGACGGATCCGCCCCCCGTCCGTAAAATGCCGCGATGCGGTTCGGTATTTTGGGATTGTTGTCGATAATGATGCGGATGTGGTCCTGATCCGTGGTTGCCGGAGTGAACTTGACAATTTTACTGAAAATGTCAACCGTGGCTGCCGGCCCCATACCGCCAAGGATACCTATCGTCAAAGATTCTTTTTTCATGAATTATAAACCAATACATATAAAACCGGTCAAATAGACGTTGCTTTCTCTTGCCGATATTGCTTTTATTATTGAACATATATATATTATGCAAAGGTTTGATCTTTGCAATTGAAATATTATAAATAACTTGAATTATTCTTTATGAGTGTTTTCTCTAAAATCGCAGGCAAGACGGTGTCTATTGTCACTTTGACGGCACTTGTGTTCTTTTTTATTCTGTTTTTCGGTTTCATTTACCTGTACGATTTTGAGATGCGCGAGAAGTCTCTGGAAAAATTCCGCGATGAAAACCAGAAGAAAGCAATGCTGATCAGTTACTTCTTCTTTGAACGTAAGAATTCGATTGAAAGTCTTGCCTCCAACAAACAGATTGAAAATTATTTCCGTGATGTTTCAAGCCGTGCGCCACTGGGGACGATTGAGAAAGATATCGAATCGCTGCATAATTTCTTCAGAGGGTTCCTTGATTCTGAAAAAATTGAAAACAAGAATATCTATTTCCGGCTTGTGCTGCTGGACAAAAATGCCAATGTAGTGGCAGATACGGGCGGGTTGCCGGAATCGCCGCCGGCGTCAAGCTGGCCGCTGCTGCTGGCCCGGAAATCAAAATCAATCGAATTGATTGCCGGAAATCAGGGCGAGCTTCCTGAGATTGTTATAAAAGCCCCTTGTTATATTTCCGATCATTTTGCCGGCATGCTGGTGGCATTTCCATCCTGGGAAACGTTTCTGGACAATCTGTTCAGAACTTCGCTTCAGGACAAATCGAATTATCTCTACTGCATGATGTACCGTAATACGCTGCTCTATAAAGTCGGCGCCGGATTCAAAAACGATCTGGATAATGACATTTTGAGCAAGTTGCCGACAACCCAGGTGATTCCGTTGAATATCGATAAGAAAGGGGTGCTGGTGCCGGTCGAAGGTGAAGACTTCCGTCAGGGCAATTATGTCGGCATTAAGCTGCCGGTGGATTA
>CAIJKT010000351.1 GCA_903821255.1 uncultured Lentisphaeria bacterium
CGTTTGTGGTTATAGATTCAATTCATTATCTCGACAAAGGAGATCTGTCGGTATACGGACTGAAAGATTACACAATTTTTTATGGCGTTCATATATGGCCGAAAGATATTCGCAAAAAAGAAAAGAACCCGGCATCTTCACCGCCGGATGACCACATTGCCGGTCTCGTCAAAAATATCACAGACGCAAAAAGCCCGGTAATTTATGACATCGAACACTGGCCACTCGATATTCGCCGTTCGGTTCAGACTGTCGCCAATGATGACATTTTAACAGCCAACGATAAAATCGTCAACGCCAATATGGAAAAGATGATTCATATTATCACGACCTCAAGAAAAGTAAATCCCTCCGTAAAATACGGTTATTATGGCTGTGTGCCATTACGTGATTACTGGGCCCCGGTAAAAAATGATCCTGAGCTGCTGAAAAAATGGCGGGAAGCGAATGATTATTTAAAGCCGCTGGCTGATTCGCTGGATGTTATTTGTCCTTCTGTCTACGCTTTTTTTCCTGATCGCGCCGCCTGGGTCAAGTACGCCAAAGCGAATATTGAAGAGGCAAAACGCATTGCCAACGGTAAGCCTGTATATGTATATCTCTGGCCGAAATACCATATTTCCAACGAAACAGACGCCAGGAAATTCATAGAAGGCGACTTCTGGAAACTTCAGCTTGAAACCGTCTACAACTCCGGCGTTGCCGGAGTGATTATCTGGGATAGCCGCCTGTGTGTGAACAACAAGGCTGACAGCGTCTGGAATCCTGACCGCGAGTGGTGGAAAGAAACTGTTGCCTTTATGGAGCGCATAAAAAAGCAGCAGCAAAAGTGAATTCCGGCAGGCTTCATACCAGAACTAATAACAGCTATAATTCATAAATATCTGCAGATTTCAGTAATTATTGGAGAAAGAATGGCAAACATGGAAAACAAAAAGAAAATCTTGATCCGCTCCTCCTGGCAGAGCGTAAATATTGGCGATATCGGCCATACCCCGGGGCTGCTGGAGATATTACGGCGGAACCGGCCGGACTTAAAATTGACGTTATGGCCTTGCGATGTCGGACACGGGGTAAAAGCAATGCTCCAGCGCGAGTTTCCGGACGTCGCAATTATTGAAGGAGACAGCAACTCCCCGGCGTTGCAGGCAGCATTTGCCGAACATGATTTTATGCTTAATGGATCAGGCCCCAGTGTAGTATGCGCAAATGATCTCCAGGAATGGCGACGGATAACCGGCAAGCCGTATGGTATTTTCGGAGTAACTATTGAATGTCTCACTCCAAAACTTAAAGATTTGCTGGATAATGCTGATTTCATCTATTGCCGCGAAACAGTCTCCGTCAACTTTATCCGTAACGCACAAGTAAAATGTCCGGTAATTGAGTTCGGCCCCGACGCTACTTTTGCCATTAATTTGCGCGATGACTGCGCGGCGACGGCATTTTTGAACAAGCACGGCTTGACGCCGGACGGGTTTGTGTGTGTAATCCCGCGCCTGCGCTATACCCCATATTATAAAATACATAATTATGCGCCGTCGGATGAAGATTTACGCAGAAATGAGGTAAGCAGTGAATTCGCGGAACCGGATCACGCAAAATTGCGCGACGCGATTATTAATATACTTGACAACACCGGTATGAAAATTTTAATCTGCGCCGAAATGACCTATGAGGTGAAGCTTGGCAAAGAGTTGATTTACGACCGTTTGCCGGATAAATATTTATCAAGAATTGTCTGGCGTGACAGTTACTGGCGTCCGGATGAAGCCGCTTCAGTTTATGCCGCCGCCGCACTGGTTGTCAGTTTTGAAATGCATTCCCCAATTATCGCGCTGGCCGCCGGCACTCCGGCAATATATTTGCGGCAACCCACCGATACATGCAAGGGGCAGATGTGGCGCGATATCGGTTTGAGTGAATGGATTTTTGAAATTGAAGACACAAACGGCAACATAATCGCGGA
>CAIJKT010000352.1 GCA_903821255.1 uncultured Lentisphaeria bacterium
AGCGTAATCGGAATAAATATTCACGACAGGCGTCTTCTGTGGCAAAACGCTTTTCGAGCTCAGACAATGTTTTTGGATAGTCTTCCATATGCTCATACACTACACCTTGTGGTAACTTCCGTCAAGTGCATACCCCATATATTTTATTGAGCCGGGACTTCGCGCAGTTTAATATTATCAAACCAGGCGCTGCCCTCTGCTTTGAGAATCAGGAGTTTTAGATATGACTGGTTTTTGCCGCTATTAGTCTTCGGTCCGGTGGTGAATTCGAATCCCTGTTTGGTCCAGGGGATCGTGCCGGTCAGCGAATTGTCAGGGAACCAGCAGTTTTTATCATCCCATATGTTCACTCTTACGCCGCCGCGCGGCGAGACCGGATTTATGTCATCAATCCTGACATCAAAGGTCAGTTTATATTTAGTGTTCGGTTTCAAGGCCGGCAGCGCCTGGGTCAGCACCAGGCTCTCATCGCCTTTATTCTGCAGTTTGATACTTTTACCGCCAGGTTCCGGGGCGGTTGAATCATCAAGTGTAATAAACTGCCCTTCTTTAAGCGTAACCGGAAGATTCCATTTACCGAAAGACTTTCCAGTTTGTGTCACTTTGCTGAAGCTGCCGTCCACGATTGAAGTGTCCTTGTAAACTCCGAAAAAGAGTGTCCCGAAGTTATCAATTTCATGAAACCCGTTTTTCAGATACGGGCTCCATGTATAGTTGGAACTGCCGCTGCTGAGAACGCGGTTGCGATTAAAATTGGCGGGGAAGCCTTTGGTATTCATCCCTGCCAGGTTTTTCAACGGAATCGCGATTTCCGCAGTCCAGCCGTCACCGCCTTTGCCGGTTTTAACAATTGCTTCGCTGTTCCAGTTCCAGTCGCTTATGGATTCTGAACCAATTTTGCTGACTTTCAGGTCAGACAGGCATCCAGGCATATTAACCATCAGATGATAGTAATTTTTCCGGTCTCCGGATGGATTAAGAAAAATTTCCACGGAAGAGTCCCTGTACGCCTTTTTATCGTCATTTTCTCTCATAACCGCGATTGCCTGGTCAAGTTTCGGCTCTTTGCAATCGAACCCCAGATACAGATAATCTTTGTTTACTAACACTTTTACTGTAGTTTTGACGGCATCTTTATCGGGGCCGAACGGCGTCATGGAAATCTCATTGGCGGTCTGCCAGGCCGGGTCATCGAGTTTTCCATCGATGTTAATGTTCCTGCCGGCAGGCAAGTCTTTTACGCTGCATACCAGGCCGGCGATATCATTTTTGGCATCGGAATAGGCTTTCGCCTGTTTCGTCAGCGTATCCAGAAAGTCATTGCGCATATATTTAATTCTTTTAAATGCATCGGCATCCCGTACTGCCGTTTTTTCCGCCTGGTCGAAGATGGCGGTCAGCGACGCTATTTCCTGCGATGAGTAGATTTGCTCCCATATCTCATATTCTGAGGGCGGTGCGACTATCGGGCCTTCCGAAGTGCTCATTACCTTTTTAATGATCTTATTAATCCACAGATATTCAATACGCTCAAAAAACTTTTTCATGTGCCCGGCGGCGGGGCCGTACATTAAGGAATAATATTCATTCAGCAACTTATCTACATCGGCGGAATTATCCCAGCAGACTTTGCCGAACACGTAATAGTTCAAGTGATTGAAAATAAAAAGATCGGTTTTGGTTTGAAGATAAGCCCCGGTAATATATGGCGACAGCGACTTGTAGTAATTGCCGACAGCGCGCGGGGTTGAAGTGGGAATTCCTGGGATGTTCAGGCTCGCGAATTTGCCGGCATAATTCCACAGCCAGACTTTGTGCCCGAGCTTTTTCGTCCAGTTCTGTATTTCCTGGTTGTCTCTTTTCTGTGTGCTGGTGCAGGCTTCGCCCCAGGGGCCCAGTTCCGCCACCATCACCAGAACATTGTCCGGAATGTCTCTTTTCGGTACCGGCGCATAAAAAGTATAGGCCATCATAGTAACGTATCCCGGAATCTTGTTTCCCTTAAGCTTAAGCGCAGTATCGATAGTCGTATCCCATAGAAAATCCGATGTGGCCTGGTCGCCGCCGCTGAAATGTTTCTGGCATTCCGGACAGCGGCAGAAATACAATCCGTCCTGCGGCATGGTATTGAAATAGCCTTTCTGGTAGCCGCTTGGCGGCCAGACTTTTCTACCGGGAATGCGGCTTTCCACTGGTTTGCCTGTCAGGAATGCTTCCGCGTCCTTATATATTTCTTCGCGAATCCCGCTGCTGTAGCACAATTGGCCGGGGAATGTCAGCGAAGAATTGCAATGCCGGACGCCGTTGTCCATCATCGCAAAATATTCCGGACGGGTTTTGCCAAATCTATCCAGATAATCCAAGTCCCTTAATCCGTGACAATTCGGAATATATTCAGTCTGCATCCGGTAACGGCAGGCTGCCTGGTTTTTGTCATAATAATCCGTGCTGCTCTTTTGTCCAGGCCATTTACCGTCGTAAGTGGAATAACTCCGCGCGGTATAATCAGGGCGCTCCACAATATCCATCGCCGGAATCTTCAAGTTGCTGTTCTTCTGTACAATCGTTCCCATATCGCCCGGGAAATAGAATCTGACGCCTGCGAAGCGTTCCAGAAAGTCATAGACGCCAAATAGCGTTCCGCGTTCATGTAATTGTCCCCAGATGCCGGTTTTAAACTGTTCGTCCGGCTTTTTGTCCGGATCGTCCATGCCGGCGATAACAATTGTGCCGCCGATGCTTTTAATGATGTACCCGTCGCGCGGCAGCGATTTTACATTCACGCCCAGTTTGCGGGTCAGTTCATTATCTCCGATCAGCAACGCGGTTCTGCCCGGAGTCAGCGAGGAGGTAATGGATATTTTATCCCCGATAGTTTTCTCCATAAATGTCTGCAATTCATGAGCGGCATACTTCGCCACATTGCTTGAATTTTCTGGCACAACTATTTCAAACTGCGCACGGCCATTTTCCGCCAGCGCCAGCATTTGAGTTTCGTCCAGCTTGACAGAGCGTTTTATTTCTCCCGCATAACAGGCCGCAATCATACAGGCGACCGTACAAGCCAGCAAGACGGCTTTGACCGCATTTCCACTCATTTTTATCTCCTTGGTTGTTATTAAGATATTGAATATTAATATTGAAGCGGTTCCATACCAAAAAACTCACGATAGGTATTGACCGCGGTGTAATAATTACAGGGAATAACATCTTCATGGACAGAGTGACTGGCGTGCAGAATATGTCCGCCCGGACTTAGCTGTCCCAGTTTTAGACATTGAATGACTTCATTCCGCACTTCATCCTTAGTTCCATGGCAAAGTATATGGCGTGCGTCAATATTGCCAATGATGCAGACTTTTCTGTCTATGCCGGCTTCAATCAACCTCTCCATAGTCATGCCGGCGGCTTTATCAACCTCCTTGTAGCCGTCAATATTGGAATTAAAGAAAAAGTCATCCTTTATATCCCAGTGATTGCCATCGGAAGTGTAAACCGCTCTGCCGCCATGTTTATGCACAAGATCAACATGTTCCTGAATGACGGGCAGGATAAATTCTCTATATAACTGCGGCGAAATGAACGGACCTTTGTCGCAACTGACATCCCCTCCGAGCGCGATTACTTTTAATCCTCTGGACAGCATTGCTTCTGTTTGTCTAAAGGCATCAACTTTACTCATCTCCAGCCAGCGGCGATAAAGTTCCGGTTCTGTCAACATCCACATCCGCATGAAAGGAGGATAAAAAGCGACCCCGGTACCGGCACCTAT
>CAIJKT010000353.1 GCA_903821255.1 uncultured Lentisphaeria bacterium
CCATGCTAATAAATGCAATATCCTGTTTCTGGACGGACATACCGGCAATGTAGCAGTAATCAATAAAAACTACCCGTTCTCAGATGCTCCTTTCAGATGGTCAGGCGATCTCAGTAATTTGCACTGGAACTATTAACCGGGATTGAAGCATCTTACAGAATTATGGGATAGTTCCTCCTGATTCTGGGAATGATGGATTTTGAACCAAATAAATGACGGATAATATACGTTATTTTAAAGAAATGACTGGTTATATATGAATTATGAATGCAGTATGCAAAACATGACGCGGATGAAGAAAGACTTTTTTTGACCCGGCAAAAGCCGGATACGGAAAAAATGTGCTGTGCGGTTTTTAATACAACTTTATTCAAGATATAAAAGGAAAAGAACATGAAAAGGCAACAAAATTTTACGCTCATTGAACTCCTCGTTGTGATCGCCATCATAACCATACTCGCGTCAATGCTGCTGCCGGCCTTGAACAAGGCGCGATCCACGGCGAAGCAGGCTGCATGCTTCAATAACATGAAGCAAATTGGTGTTGCCAACAGCTTTTACGCCTCTGACAATAATGACCGTATCGTGCCGATGTTCAACTGTCCTGTCTCGCTCTATATCAATCTGCCGGTGACAACTCTCTGTCTTACATCGAAGTATATTCCATGGAAAACGTTCTACTGTCCGGAGCAGGTACACCCGGCTAACTTCATCCTCAATCCCGTCAATGAATGGTATATGGACTATGCTTTCAATCAAGGGATGTCCAGACAGCTTGTCGACAGTAATCATGACTGCCATAAACTAGGACAGCAGAAAAAACCATCCACCAAGGTTTTTTTCATGGACGCATGGCATAACGCTACAGACGGGACCCCTGATAAATCCATGGGGGCTGCCCGTGTCTGCAATGATCTGGTTGGGGATCCGGCATTACTGACGAAAAACTCTTATGGGCGTCCGGCAGGCCGCCATCGCAATATATGCGTTATTCTCTGGCTAGACGGTCATTGTTCCACCACCACCGTCAAAAACCCTGTCAACCCGTATGGTGAAGCTCCCTTCGCCATGGGCGATCCATCCATGAACTGGTAATTCGCCATATTTAAAAAATAAATAAATTAAATTAACTATTGGAGCTTATTGATGAAAATTATCGCTTTTGCATTCGCCCTATCCATGACATTTAACGCACTGGCTGATGGACAAGCCCTCATTCCTGTCCGCAGTGACACTTTCGGGAACTGGGTCAATCCCGGAGAAAGCATAACTTTCAAGCCGACGATTGCGCTGCCGCCGGAGGCGGTTGAGGTGATTGGCACTGTTCGCGATCTGGATAATAATGTAATCAAGGAAAGCGCCATACCGGCATCTGAATTTTCTTCAAAAGGATGGAGCTGGAAACCGGCGCAGCCGGGTTTTGACGCTGTCAGTTTCGCGTTCAAGGATTCAGCCGGAAAGACAACCCGGCTGGCGGAGCATGTCAACATAAGGATCTGGTTCGGCCGCGACGGCAGCAACCGCTCTGAAAATATAGTTCTCAAGCCTGGTAAGATTGCAAAAGATGGAATCATCACCGGTCATATCTATTCTGTCGATTTCAAAACCCGCAAGTTGAATCAGGAAGGCGAAATAGCCTCGCACAGCGTCGAAACGCGCAGTTACAATTCTTCCGGCTGGGGGTGGAAGATCGGCCATGCAGGAATGCTGCAAGTGAAGTTTACTTTCAAAGATGCCGCCACTGGACTGGAAACACCAATTTTTGATGACAATAACTTCTATGTCTGGAAAAACGCGAAGATACCTACTGAACGCTTCATGGAACAGAGTCTGCCGAAGACAGACAGCATGGTGGCGGTACTGCCTTCGCCGACGCGCAAGCCCGCTGACCAGCCGGAGCAGACATCTGTTTCTGTGGGCTGGGGGATGGAATGGCCTAATCAATCCGAAAAAATGCTCCGCGCCTCTGCTCTCCTGGGATTCAAAC
>CAIJKT010000354.1 GCA_903821255.1 uncultured Lentisphaeria bacterium
ATCATTATTCGAATTTGTTCCAGTTGGTTTACAACATAAAGGCTAAAACCATAATGGATCGTAACATCTGAATTTAACGAGGATAATCCAAAATGAGATTCATTTCCCCAATAATATTTATTATCACATGTTGCGCGTCGCTGAGTTTAACAGCGAAAGACCAGATTAATCCTGTCGCCGGTACCGATTGGAAGGTTCCGGATATCGGAATGGAATTTGTCTGGATAGGAGCGCTGGATATATGGGTAGGAAAGTATGAGGTGACAAACGAGGAATATAGAAAATTCAAGCCGGATCACGACAGCAAAAGTTATGAGACCTATTCTCTAAACGGCGACCGCCAGCCGGTAGTATATGTAAATTATGAAGATGCTACCGCATACGTTAAATGGCTTACCGAGCGCGAACGCAAGGCTGGCCGGCTTCCTCCAGGATACTGTTACCGTCTGCCGTCAGATGATGAATGGACGGCATTCTGTCAGTGCGGCGACAACCGCGAATATCCCTGGGGCAACTCAATGCCGCCGAAGTATGGAAATTATAATCAGATGGACGACTACAATGATGGTTTCCCGGTAACCTGTCCGGTGGAAAAGAGTGGAAAGAATGACTGGGGTTTGTATGGTGTTGGCGGGAATGCCTGTGAATGTACGGTGAAGTCGTGGGCGGATTTATCTTTTGCAGATTGGCGCGGAGCCTCGTGGTTCAATTACTATCCCGATGATTTGCAATGTTCGTACCGCTTTAATGGTCAGAGCTGGGTTCGCTACGATTTCAGCGGTTTTCGTCTGGTGTTGTCGCGCTGAGTGAAACTAAAACTTTAGATGTCCATTCGGGTCTGAGACCCTGCTCAGTTGAAAAAAACATAAAAAGACTGTTTTGCGTCCCTTGGTTGATTCATTGCTTTGGCTGGGTAAATTAAAACCGGTCACCGGCGGCGCCGGGGGGAATTATTTTTCTAGTACGGAATTGGATTTTTCCACGATTTTTTTGATTTCCGGTTCGTCTTTGTGTGACTTGAGGAAATTTTCGGCGGACTCTTTGATTTCCCTGACTACGCTGCGCAGCCTGGCGGTTTCAGTTCCTGCGGAATCCTTTTTCTCCTTGAAAGAGATTGTCTCCAGATTTTCATTGGAGATCATTACGAGCAGCGACATCAATTTATACCATTCAGGATCGCTTTCGGTTTTTGCGTCATAAATCGCCACAACGGCGGTAATGTCGGCGGCCTTGAGCGGGATAAGATATTTACCGTCACTTTTCTGGATGGCGGAAGCCTCCTTCAGCATCTCCGAGCTGTCTTTCAGGAATTTTTCGGCTTCAGCTTCCTGCACCTCGCGATGATCGCGCAGAGTCCAGGCTTTTTTCTCGTCGTTCCATACCGCAATCAGGCCTTTCTGGGCTTCGGTGAAATTGAGCAGGGATTCGAGGGTGGCGCCGAAAAGGCTTTTCACATTGGAGGAGATTTTCACTTTGCGCATGCATTTGATCAGATTTTCGAGCCATTTTCTGCGGGATCTCTCCAGTTCCTCAAAATTCCATTTCGAGGTAAGCGACAGCGCGAGCTGAAAAATTTCCTCCGCCTGAAACGGCTTCTTGATATAAAGCAGTTTTTCCGGGGTGCCGACTTCGCGGCAGATCTCGTCCTGCTCGTAATCGGCGAATGCGGTCATGATTACGATTTCAATATTTTTGTCAATTTCGCGGACTTTTTTAGCGGTTTTCAAGCCGTCCCATCCGGGGGGCATGCGCATATCGGTAAACATCACGGCGTAAGGCGCGCCGTTTTCAATTGCGGCTTTGACCATTTCAAACGCTTCCCCGCCCTGGCCGGCGGTGTCAATGTCATAGGTGGGGCCGTCAGTTCTGGATTCATCCGTTTCAGGGGACTGTTCCAGGCCCATCAAGCGTGCGCGCATGCTCTGAACCATGGCCGCCGTCTTGTTCGGCTTGCCGGCATTCACCAGCAGTCTCGCAAGCTGTTCGCGCAGGTCTTCCTGATCGTCAATTATAAGAATCCGTTTATTGCGTTCCA
>CAIJKT010000355.1 GCA_903821255.1 uncultured Lentisphaeria bacterium
CAAGATTTTCCAGAAGGAAAGAAAGATCAAGATCGCCGGGTTCGGCGGACAGGGCGTGCTCAGTCTGGGCATGATGATCGCCACCATGGGGAAACTGCGCAATTTCAATGTCACCTGGCTGCCCTCATACGGACCGGAAATGCGCGGCGGCACCGCCAACTGCACCATCATCACCAGCCGCACCAAGGTCTGTTCGCCAATCGTTGACAAGCTGTGCAATCTGCTGATCGTGCTGAACCAGCCGTCAATGGAGATGTTTCTGCCGGAACTCAAACAGAACGGGGTGCTGCTGTATGACAGTTCCACCATCGCGCCGCCGAAATGCAGCGAGGACAAAATCATCTACGCCGTCAAGGCATCCGACATCGCCAAGAGAATCGGCAGCCTGAGATGCGCCAACTCCGTGATCCTCGGTGCGCTTTCAGTAGTCATGAAAGACTATTTCCTGGAAGGGAAAGATAAAAAGGACTTCGACCGCGCCTTTGAAGAAGCGATCATGGACTGTTTTGCCGACAAGCAGAATGTCATCCAGATGAATATCGAGGCTTTCTACGCCGGCAAAGAAGCGGTTGAAGGCACACTGACCAATCCGCACAAGACATAATCAGGAGTATAAAATGCTTGCCAAGCGTATCATTCCCTGCCTTGACGTTACCGGCGGCAGGGTGGTTAAAGGGGTCAATTTTGTTAATCTCATTGACGCCGGCGACCCCGTGGAAGCCGCGATTGAATATGACCGCCAGGGCGCTGATGAAATCGTCTTTCTCGACATTACCGCCTCCAGCGACGACCGGGACACCATGGTTGACGTTGTCCGCCGCACCGCGGAAAAGGTATTTATTCCGGTCACGGTCGGCGGCGGCATCCGCACGGTCGAGGACATGCGCCGCATGCTGAATTCCGGAGCGGATAAAGTTTCCGTCAATACCGCCGCAATTTTGAATCCGGACTTGATCCGCGCCGGCGCCGAACGCTTCGGCAGCCAGTGCATTGTGCTGGCGATTGACGCCAGGCGGGTGCCGGGGCAAAAAGGCAAATGGCAGGTTTTCACTCACGGCGGACGCAAACCCACTGAACTCGACGCCGTTGAATGGGCGAAGTACGGAGTCGCGCTGGGCGCCGGGGAAATCCTGCTTACCAGCATGGACGCCGACGGCACCAAAGACGGCTATGACTGCGAGCTTACCCGCGCGGTCTCCGAATCCGTTTCCGTTCCGGTGATCGCCTCCGGCGGGGCCGGAACTCTCGAACATCTGGTGGAAGTCCTGGAAAAAGGCAAGGCGGACGCGGTGCTTGCGGCCAGCATTTTTCACTTCGGCATTTTTACTGTGCCGCAGACTAAGGATTTTTTAAGGAAGCACAACATTCCGGTCAGAAACTGACCGGCTTAACCCGTCATCAGGCAATATATAATTTGAGGATATTTTGAAATGGACAAAAACGAACTGGATCAGGCAAGCTTGTTCTATCACGCAAACCCCCGGCCGGGCAAGATTACGGTAGTTTCGACTAAGCAATGCGAGACTCAGCACGACCTTTCCATGGCCTACACGCCCGGTGTCGCCAAACCCTGCCTGGAAATCAAAGACCATCCGGAAGACGTCTGGAAATATACTTCCCGCGGCAATATGGTCGCGGTCGTCAGCGACGGCACCGCCGTGCTCGGACTGGGTAACATCGGCCCCGAAGCCGGACTGCCGGTGATGGAAGGCAAATGCGTATTGTTCAAAAAGTTTGCCGACATTGACGCCATTCCGCTGTGCATCGGCAGGGTGTTCAACGACAAAGGGCGCACTGACGCAAAGCTGGTGATCGAGACTGTGCAGCGCCTGGAACCGACTTTTGGCGGCATCAACCTGGAAGACATCGGGGCTCCGGCCTGTTTTGAAGTGGAGCAGACGCTGAAAAAGATCATGGGCATCCCGGTATTTCATGATGACCAGCACGGCACCGCGATCATTTCCCTGGCCGGTATTCTCAATGCCATGAAAATGGTCGGCAAGAAAATAGAGAACTGCCGGTTTGTCGTTAACGGCGCCGGCGCCGCCGGCATCGCCTGCAGCGAATTCTACATCCGCGCCGGAGCCCGCCGCGAAAACTTCATCATGTGCGACTCCAAAGGCGTAATCAGCAAAAAACGCACCGATCTTACCGCTGAAAAACTGAATTTTGCGGTTGACACCAACGCCGAAACCCTGGCGGACGCGCTCAAAGGCGCAGATATTTTCATGGGCGTCTCCGTGGCCAATTGCGTTACGAAGGAAATGGTCAAAACGATGGCGGACGGCGCAGTCATATTCGCCATGGCCAATCCCACCCCGGAAATTTTCCCGCAGGACGCGCTGGACGCCGGCGCCGCAGTCGTGGGAACCGGGCGCACCGATTTCCCGAATCAAGTCAACAACGTGCTCGGCTTCCCCGGAATCTTCCGCGGGGCGCTTGATGTCCGCGCCACCGATATCAATGAGGAAATGAAGCTGGCGGCGTCCTGCGCCCTGGCTTCGATTGTTCTGGAAAAAATTCCGGCGGACGTTTATGCCGTCCTGGCCTCCGCTTATCCCGCCGACGCCAAGGCCGGCATGTTTGACGGCGAAGTTCCGCTGAAACGCTCGATGGTCATCCCGAAACCGTTTGATCCACGCGTGGTGCCCCGTGTCGCCCGCTTCGTGGCCGAAGCCGCCATGCGCACCGGCGTGGCTCAAGTCCGGATAGATGACCTGGACGCCTATGAAAAAGCCGTCGCCGCCAGGATCAAAGGCTGATTTCATAACGGCTCTGACAACCGCGCACTCCGGGCTTTTAGAGAGTGCCTGAGCATGATCCATATTATATTTCATGGTTTGCCTGTCTATTCTTCAACAGCCGCTGCCGTTCCTTTCTCGACATTTTAGAGAACCGCCGGGCGGAGGCTTTGTCTGTCCGGGAGAACCGGGAAGTATGGGAGGATGCAGCGGACTCCGAGCTTTTGGAGAGTCCTTGAGCAGGCAACAATTCATTCCCATTATTCCCATCGTCTCCAGGACACTCCGAGCTTTTGGAGAGTCTTTGAGCGGAGCTGTGTTCCGCAATGGAGGGTTGTGCTCTGTCACAACTGCCCGACTCCGAGGTTTTGGAGAGTGCCTGAGCTGACATATTGTCCAGCCAGTAACGGACGGCTTTCAGATTGGGCGGGAGCTGCCGCTCTGTTATTCCGCGGAAATCGCCGTCGCGATAAGTCTCGGTGGTTACGGTGCACTTGCCCAGTGCGATTGCCAGCAGTTGACCGCGCAGCCTGCCGTAACATTCCCGCCTGCCGCGTTCCAGCGCGGCGGCGAATTCCGGGAACTGCTTCTTATAATTATAGAATGACGACGGGGCAATTCCCAGCCGTCCGGCAATCCGTGAATCCGTGTCGCCGTTGCCGGCATGGGTTTCGGCTTCCGCCGGAAAACTTTCATCGTACTTCAAATTTGACGGGATGTTCATGTTTACGGATGCCGGACTGCTACGGAATTCGACGGGTTCCCCGCCGTCATCAGCATACTGTTTATTCCGCTCCAGCCAGCGAATGACGGCATTCACATCCGGTGCACGCCGTCGGACGGTTTTGGTTTCGTGACCGTTGTCCCCGCGTTTGACGGTGGTGACAGAACAGCAGCCCGTCGCCAGGTCCATCAGGCTGCCGCCAACCTTGTCCGCAACCGTCATCCGTCCGGTCTCGACGGCTCCGGCGAATTCCGGGAACTGCCGCTGATAAACGTAAAACGAGTCTTCGGAGATGCCCAGTTCTGCCGCGATCTCTATGTTTTTAAGTCCTTTCGCCGCGTATTCCCCGGCGCGTTCCGGAAAACTTTCGTCATACTTCAATTTCGTCATTTTTCGGTCTCCATTTTTAACCTTTGTCCAGGCGTCGTGTATCTACCTATAGTAAATTTGTCAACGCAAATGGCGCAAGTAAGTTCAAATAACGTTAAAAATGCGGTTTTTAAAAGTCATATATTTTACGAGGAAAAATTCGATGCAATGCTTCATAAAATTATAAAATTATATTTTCATTTTTTCAGGATAACTTCAGTCAAGAGGGTTGACTTTTCGTTTTGCATGGTATATAATTGGTACAATGATAAAATTAAGATTATGGATCAATACCGTGAAATCTCTGAAAAGCAAAGAAGTGGCCGACGCTCTGATTCGAAGGATACGGAACAGTCATTTACAGGACGGAGATACCTTGGTCGGGGAGCGTGACCTGGCGGAAGAATTTGAAATCAGCCGCGGGACAATGCGAAGCAGCTTGAAAATACTGGTGGACCAAAATTGGTTAAAGCCAGTACAGGGAAGAGGGTATGTAATACAGAAAATTCCGGAAATGCCGCTGCACCCCACGATGAATATTGCCGGCATCTGGGTAAAGGAGCTGGACAGCAGCAAGGCGATGGAACTTTTCACCGCGGCATCATCCGTTGCGGAGGAGCAGGGATATCATCTTTTCCTGAACGGCGCGGCTGCGGACGAACGCTGTCAGGCGGCAAAAATCGCCCGGATTCTGGACTCCAGACCGGACGGAATCATGATCGTTCCCGTCTATGCGGAAAAAACCGGCATGATGACGCTCGGCAACTACGAACTTATGCGGACCATACGCCGTTCCGGGATTCCGCTGATGCTGATCAATCGCCCGTTTCCCGAAGAGGATCTTCCATGTGTGGTGAACGATGATGCGATGGGGGGAGAGATGGCGGCGGATTATTTCATCGGATTGGGCGTTAAGCGGGTGGCCCGACTGGACAGAACCAGATATTATATATCGGAATTACGGAATCGGGCTTTCGAGAAGAAATGCCGGGAAGCCGGGATCGAGGTGGTCAAGATTCCGAATCCCTTCTCAGGGATTGAACAGGAACCGCCCGAAAAACAATTGGAACGCCGACGCCGGTTCAGGCAGATGATGCTGAAGGAAAGGATCGAAGGGATGTTCTTCGGAAAGCCGCCGATACTGGAGGCCTTGATCCTTGATTTTGAAGACACCAATATTCACCTGCTGTGCTACGATTGCGTTGAATATGCGCCGGTCTGGGGGGGGGTCGCCTCGGTGGTGCGTCCCCAGCAGAGGATTGCCGAGCGCGGCATGGAGCGGTTGCTCAAACAGATCAAAGGATGTGACGACGGGCCGCTGCAGGAGAAAATCCCTCCGCAAATCATTCGGTATCAGGAAATCGAGCGGATTTAAGGATTTACCGGAGAGAGCCTGGAGACAAGAGAGGATCTCTGACTGAAATCCTGCTGCGAATACAGCAAGAATTACGATAATTTCTTTATTGATTTTTTTCGAAAAATATCAATAACTAAACCATGGAGGTTCTATGAATCAGAAAATGACTCAAGCATGCAGGTCTGAAAAAGATGAAGTTTTTTTCAGGAGAAGCGACTTTGTGAAACCGGATGATTCCTATGGAATTTCCGGGAGAGAGCGAAACATGCCAACGGTTGGGGTATGGACGGAAAAGGCGGCGGACCGGCCGGATATCGCAGGTCAACTTATGGGTTCTGGATTTGTGGAGGAAGAAAAAAGGAGGGGAGGAACCCGGAAGCAAAGAAGAATCTTTACACTCATTGAACTGCTTGTAGTTATAGCTATTATAACGATACTTGCGGGATTATTGCTGCCGGCGCTCCGCAAGGCTCGGGAGATGGCGTATGGCTCCGCCTGTCTCAACAACTTGAAGCAGATAGGATTCGGCATGATTTCATACGCTGATACTTACGGAAACTGGTTGGCTCCCCAGTATTTCAGTTATCCGACAGCGGTTTACTGGTTTGCGAGTATTGCCGACAATATGGGGAATGATCCGAAAGTGTCGTCCGACTACAAATTGCTGAAGACTCGGATTTTTAACTGTCAGGCCCGCAAGACCTGGCTGATCAGCAGCGGCAAGATTATTCCTTATTCCAATAACTATGCGTTCAACTGCAAGATGGGAACGGCAGACGCCAGCAATGGTTGGAATCTGGTAAAAATGAACATGGTTCGGCGTCCCTCTTGGGTCATCTATGTGGGAGACAGCATTGTCAGCGGAGTGGATGCCGGCACCGGCACGTGTACGTCGCGGATCAATTATGGCGCACGGACCAATTCGTTCGCGGTATGTCAAAGCTATGTGCCGATAGATATCCACGGCGGCCGCTCGAATTTTCTGTTTGTCGACGGACACGCCGGTGCCATGCGGCGCAGTGATCTCACCCAGCCGAATTTTGATTACACCATACTGAAATGAGGAATTATATGCAAAAATGGAACAAATGGATCTTGGCGTTGCTGTTGCTGCCCATGATGGTTCACGCGGAGCGTTCGCTGGTCACAGCGCCGGTTGTTGGCAGAGTTCCGGTTATCGACGGACATTTTCAGGAAGGGGAATGGGACGACATGACCCGGATCGGCAATTTTCTGAATGTTCAGACCGGGAAATTCGCCTCGGAACAGACCACGGTCTGGCTGGGGCATGATTTCGACAATATATACATCGCACTGAAATTGGACGCGACGGTGCTGCAGCACGCCGCTCAGATGCGCACAAGATTCCTGGCCGAATCGACC
>CAIJKT010000356.1 GCA_903821255.1 uncultured Lentisphaeria bacterium
GGTTGTTTTGAAAAGTAATAGCATAACATTTAAACGAATAAAGTGGCCCAGTAGAACCCGCCACACCTGGCCCATTTTAACACAAATACCGTATAAAGTATCGGTCTCGGATTTAATAGGAATCTTGAAATGCTATACTGAGCTTAATATAACAGTCCTTGAGCATAAAATAGATGTCAGGATTGAATGACGCGGGAATTTTGCAATTTGAAAGAAGTTTGGTAGCGGCTTAGGGACTCGAACCCCAGACACATGGATTATGATTCCATTGCTCTAACCAGCTGAGCTAAGCCGCCACCAGTAACAGGCACATACATTAACATTTAATGCTTCAGATGCAAGCGAATTACCTATAAAAATGAGGATTTTTTTCCAAAAAACGAAAAATATTTTTTTGATTCAAAAATCAGCGTTTTGCTTTGTCGAAAGTCTTAAGGCTGATCAGCAGATCAGCCGCTTTCATTACACACGGATCTTCGGCGAAAACGGCTTGATTTTTCGGCTGATTTACGGATGCTGGAACAACCGCGTCAATGACCGGCTTAACTGGTCCGTCAGGCATGTTTTTGTAAGCATCCGGAATTTGCGGAACGAGCAGGCTTGAGTTGTCCGGCAGTTTTATCATTTCCGGCTTGAACGGCATTCCTGCTGAAGCGACGCCGAGAGTGATTACGTTTTTTGACTTTTCAGCAAGCCAGGTGACGACTTCCGGCGTTCCGACAGTATTGCCACCAATCAGTACAGCACAGTTGGGTTGATTTTTCACAACATTATTCTGAATGTTTTGAGCAGGCATATTAAAAAAAGCGGATGCCATTCTACCGGCATTCTGTATTTCAAAACTGCGGCAATTGCGTAAATCCAGAACAATACCTTCGGGAGCATCTGCCGCAGATAATGACTTGACATAGTTCGCTATGAGTTTCGTTACGGCATCATCTGATAAATAATCTATTCTGAAATAGACAATCTTCCCGTTTCTTAATAACACCGGCTGAAAAACCTGGCTCTGAGAAGACTGGACACATTCAGAGACATAATCTTTGCTGTTTGCGGGAACGTAGCGCAAATCACTTCTGATTGCTTTTAACAAAGCTTCAATAACTCGATTCTTTTCATTTTCAGTCAGCCCGTTTTCCTTGACAATCTTCTGCTGCCTGAGGGTTTCAAGAACATCGTGAATTTTGCGGTAGAAGGGATCTATTTTCGGGGCTTCCGGTTCCATATTCTGCAAGGCGGTTGTCTCCGGATTGGCAGCAAAAAGTATTGCGGAAGCGAAAATGATTAAGATTGCGCATGTAGTTTTCATCAGGAATTCAACCCTGCTTTCAACTCCTGCTGGAGTTCTTCGTCTGCCTTCATGACCTGAGCGGTTTGCTCCTTGCGGAATTCTTTGAGTTTCCGTGACAGTTCCGGGCAGCTTAATGCCAGAATTGATATTGCATACAACGCCGCGTTTTTACCGCCCGCTTTGCCGGCAGTGACCGCGGCTACCGGGATTCCGGGCGGCATCTGGACGGTCGCCAGCAGGGCATCCAGTCCGTTGAACGGCTCTGAGGCAACAGGAAGACCGATGACCGGCAGCGTAGTGTGGGCGGCAACAACTCCGCCCAGATGCGCGGCCATTCCTGCTGCGCAGATAATGACTTTAATTCCGGCTGATTCGGCATTGATTGCAAAATCGGAGGCGGCGTCCGGAGTGCGATGAGCGGACATGACCCGGGCGGTATATGGAACTCCGAATTGTTCGAAAGTCTGGAAAGCGCTTTTGAGAACCGGCAAATCGTTTTTGCTTCCCATCATTACAGCGACTAGAGGCTTGCAGCATTCAGTCATCGGAACATTCTCCTTTCGCAACGTATTTGCTATAATATATTACAAAATACAGAAAGCCGGTCTGCGATGAAATTTCGCACACCAGCTTTAATATCTCATTTCAATAAGGCTGTTGCTCAGTCTTTATGGTCGGCGGCTGCCGGGGCGGAGACATTTTCAAGACTGAAAATATCTTCCACTTGAACGACTGCCTCTTCCGGCCCATATTCGTAAAAGAGTTTGCCTTCGGCAATTTCCAGCAATGCAACATCGAGCACATTGTCAGAGTGGCATTTGACCATTGGTCTGCCGCCAAGCGCCAGTTGTTTCGCCCGTTTTGCCGCCACGATGCTGAGCACCTTGGGATCGGTAATAATTTTCTTTGCCTTTTCGAGATACGCGTTATTCACCTTTTTAACTCCTTGCAGGCCGGCGGGGAACCGGAATGCGGCCCCCGCTGATGCCTTGGTTATTAGAAGTCAATGATCGTGCGATGATTATCTATCAGAGTCACATCGCCGCCAACAACTTCCATGTAACATTTTTTGAAATCTGAGACTGAATCGAGAATATATCTTTCAGCCAGCACTTCGCGGGAGTTGTCCTTGAGGGCATCCCGCAGCATGAGCAGTCCGACGAAGATA
>CAIJKT010000357.1 GCA_903821255.1 uncultured Lentisphaeria bacterium
CTTATTAATCATTATGCTTTTATTTTCATTTTAACCACACAGACATCAAACGGCTTCAATGTGATTGATGTGGCATTAACGGTCCCAAACAACACTTCTGAGTTAAGAGGCCGGGGAATGGCTTGCGACACAGATGAATTGTTTATGTGAAATACAATGTCGCCTCTTTTGATCACCGAGACTTCGCCTGGAATATCATGAACCGGAACCAGTCCGGCACGTCTCGCAGCCATGGCAACAATCCTTTCTTCTGTGGCGGAGTCTGCCGGAACTGCCTGATAGAACGCCAGTCCGGAGCCATACTTGTTGACGGATAGAAACGGGTGTCCTGCCAGAATGCCGGACACATATTCTCCAAGTACCTCACAACCATTCGGACAGATTTTCTCCATGTGCCGGTAACCCTTTCCTTTGATACCTTCAAACTCAAGCCGGACATGGCTGGCGGTTTTTCTTTCAGCAGGCGGCTCGTATTGCGCCGGGCCATACCTGGGAATACATTTTATATCCCACCGTTCATCAATTCTGATACCGAACACGTCCTGCAGTAATGCCGGAGCCGTAGTAAGTAAGCGCTTTCCTTCATTGTTGATCTGACCAAGTCTTACCTGGGCGAGTACAACCCCGCCGTCAGCCACATATTTCCTGAGTACTTCAGCAAATGCTTTGTCAACTCTCGCAAGTTGAGGGAGCACAATCAGTTTGTATTTAGACAGGTCCCGGCAGAACTCCATAGGCACGACATCCGGCGTCAACAGCATTTTATTCAACAGTTCGTCTGCGATAACTACTGCGTTTGTATAGTCCGAATTTTTCTCACAATAGGCGAGTAAAGCCTTTTTCTGGTCGAAAACCACCGCCGCCGCCGCATCTGGTAATGGCAGTCCAGTAAATTCGTCCTCAAACTTGCAGAACTCTTTGAAGATGGATTGTAATTTGCGGTACTGGTCAGTTTCCACCCCGCTCCATGTAAGAACTGCCGGATGATGCTCCTCTCCCATGACCGACTGCCGCCAGCGGAAATATATGACTGCGTCAACGCCTCTGGCAAAAAATTCATAGAACCACGCCCGCAGCGCGTCAAGGCTGTTGTCCAGCGTGGTCAGACAATTCCACGCTCCAGTCTCCGCGATCCAGAACGGAGCAGGCGTCTGTTTGATATTCCGGTAAAGATCCCATGTTGCCCTATAGGCCTGCAAGGTACCATGGTAGTTAACATAGCAGTCATAGGAGGCGACATCCAGATCTCTAAAGATTTCCACCAGATCCAGACTCGGATTGATAGCGATCCAGCTGTTTGTGGTTAGAGTCCAATCATGATTGATACTGCGCAGAATTTCAGACTGCTGTTTGATAAAATCTGAGAATACAGCAGACTGAAAGAGATGCCAGTCCAGCCTGGCCGAGTTCCGGTGAAATGGAGGTTTAATCTGCTCCCAGGAATCAAATTCGGAAGACCAGAATACATTGTTCCAGGCGGTGTTCAAACTGGCGATGGTCTTGTGCTTCTGCTTCAGCCATTCATGAAAAGCGGCAATGCAATGTTCGCAGTTGCACGTAGAAGTCTCGCCAATGGCAATCTCGTTATCAATCTGCCAGGTCACTACGGCAGGATGTTCCGCGAAAGCTTTGCCTAAGGCGCGCGTAACCGCCACCACTGCTTCGCGGAACCGCGGTGATGTCGGACAGTAATGACGCCGTATCCCAAGCGGATGCGGATGCCCGTTCTCGTCATGAAGCAGTGTCTCCGGATAATTTGTTGAAAGCCACGGCGGCGGACCGGCACTGGGAACACTAAGCATAACCTTGATCGAGGCGGCATGAAATAGGTCTACTACCGATTCCAGCCACTCCAGGTCGAACTTCCCCTCAAGCGGTTCAATCCGCGACCAGGCGAATTCCCCCAGCCTCACCAGATTGAAGCCTGCATCCCGCATCATCGCTATATCTTGCGGCCA
>CAIJKT010000358.1 GCA_903821255.1 uncultured Lentisphaeria bacterium
AAAAATATTTAAGGAAAAGCAAAAATGTGTGATTCATGTCTTCCGTTGTGTAATTTTTGCAAGCATTTCCATAAAAACGATCCGCGACAGATCGAACCATTTACTTGCGATGCTTTCCCTGCTGCAATTCCTGAAAATATATATTTTGAATCCGGAGATCACAGACAGCCGGTTGAAGGCGATCACGGAATACAATTTGAAAAAAAGCCGGATCTGGCCGATGACCAGGAATCATATTTCCATAGACATTACGAAACATCCAGATAATCCACCAAGTTGACATTTAAGCCCTCTGCTAAAAACGGAGGGCTTTTTTATGCTCGAAGACAGATTCAAAGATGACGTTACCCTGAAAGTTGCCACCGGCGTTATTGTGGACGGCAAAGAATCTACAGCCGATCACGCCGGAAAAGCCATAATTATGGACTTCTCTTTTCAGGATATAAACTATTTTGGACAGATCAAGAACGGCAAAATATTCCTGCTGAAATCCGCGTTTGAACCGCTTCCAGGTTCTAAGATCACCCATGCCGGCAAGACTTATGACATTCAGGCGGTGAAAACCTGCAGGGATCTCGACGGCCGTATCGAGTGTTACCGCTGCGCCGTGGCGGGGTGATGCATGATAACAGGCGGCATCACAATTAATTTAACACAGGTAAGGGGCAGAAGTATCCAATTGCTTGAACTGCTGGGTAAGCAGGGACATATTGCCCTTCAGGAAGTGGCCGATCACATTTCCGGCGAAGCCAAGGATATGGCGCCGTTTGATGAAGGCATCCTGACAGAGAATATCAGGGGCGACGTTCAGAACCGCGGCGGCATTGAAGCAGCCGTTATCAGTGTGCCGTCTAATGCTCCATCCAAAGATTATGCCATCCCGATGCATGAAGGCGATTACAATCTCGGCGAAGGATCCCTGGCTAAACAAAGCCGGGTCGGAAAACAGGTCGGCAAGGGTTATATCACCCGGGCCATTGATGACAACCGCACTAAAATTAAAGAAATTATCACAGATAATCTAAAACGAGGTTTATAATCATGAATACCAAAATCGCAGAAAGAGCATTAACTAAATTCTGGGCTGACGCACTGGGGCTGACAACGGACACGAACATTTTCCGGGGCGGCATTCCGGTAAGCAAAGCGGAAGGCGTCGCTGTGATCTTGGGGCCGGAGATCACCAGTAATGACCCGGCAATAAAAAAGTATAATGTCCAGATTCTCGGCAAATATGATGACCGTGATAAGGCTTTGCAGCTGGTTGAAGATGTTTCCGGCTCCCTGCCCTGCTATGAACAGACGCTTACAGTCACCGGTGGCTCTGTGAATATCCGGGCCATGCTGAAACGCGGTTCGGGCGGTACGTGGAAGCAGTCAGATGACGGCACAATCAAGCATTATGCTTCATTCAATCTGATAGCGGCTTTTGATGATACTTCAATTGTAAGTTGACACCCGGCTTTTGTTTTTAACTTATTGATTTATCCTTAAAATTAACTGGAGAATGAAAAATGGCTGACTATGATGCAACTAAATTCGTTATCGGGCCTTGCGCCGTATCTTTCAAAGGCACTGCCCTCGGCGGCACTGACGGAGCCCCAAAAGTGGATATTGAACCGATCATCAGCGAAAGCAAATGCGACCAGTTGCCCGGACTTCCGGCGCGAAAGATCGTTCTCGGCTTCAAGATCGGCGTAAAGGTCAACCTGAAGGAAATTGAAACCGGATTCACTGAAATTCTGGACGCTCAGGGACAGATCACCACTGCCAGCATCGGCACTGATCTGCTGACCGGTGGCGGCGCGCTGCTGCTCACTCCGACCAATGGCACGGACAAAGTGCTCTCTTTCCCGAATGCCATTCTCAATCCGAAAACCAGCTATGAACCCAAAGGCGACGCTGACCACATGCTGCCGCTGGAATTCGAATGCTATCCGGACGCTGAAGGCGTTTATGTCGAACGCGCTGAAGCAGGGGCGGTGTCTTAATGATTACGTTTCCCAAACTCGGAGAGCGCACGGTTAAAGTCAAAGGCGCTGACGGCAAAATCTTTGATGTGAATAAGATCAGCATCAATGACCATGCCGCGATTGAGCAGATCGTTGACGATACCGCCAAAATCTGTAAACCGCTCCCGCTGGAAGAGCAATCTAAACCGATGATTGCCGCCAAGGGCGCTATTTCGGCCATTATCGCGCCATGCCTGCCGGAAGAGCTGCGCGGCGATCTCTGGCGGTTCGGGTATTATGAAATGGTTGAATTCGCCATGTATCTGGCTTTCGGTTCGGAAACTCCGGATGACAGGAAACCGGCTGATCCCAAAAAAAAAGCGAAGACGTAAAGATTGACTACGAGTTTTTAGTGGCGAAAATTCTCCACGCATTCGGCGGCTATACGGTTGAAACTATTCTCCGTGAGCCGCCGAATATTTTTTTCACCCTTGCAAAGCTGGCTGACCGGGTTCTGGCCAATGACGCGCTTGAGAACACTTTGCCTTCAGTCTGCGCCGCGCTTTCCGGCAACTCTGACAGCCTGCGGTCCCGCCGCGGTGAAGTATTCGTCATGCCGAAAGTCGAACACTCCCCGGAACAATACGCCGCGGCCAAAAAGCTGGCCAGTGAAATAAATCAAGGCAAACGCAAATTGACAACCATTGATTCCTTAAAGATAACGAGGTAATAATATGTATGATTTAGGCACTATCGGCGCGGCGGTAACGCTTGACGGATCCCAGTATTTCAATACCATGAATAAAGTCGGTTCCACCAATGAAAGCGTCATGGCGCAAATGCAAGCGACTTTCACCCGGGTACTTGGCACTTACGGAGCATATCGGCTTTTTAAGGAAGCTACCAATGCCGCGAATGATTTCCAGCAGACCCTGGCGAATATTAAATCAATTGCCCCGGATATGGATATCTTCGGCAAATTCGGCGATGAAATAACGAAGATGGACCGGCTCTACGGTACTATGAACGATACCGCCAGCGCGGCTTACTGGGCTTACTCTTCCAATATTCGGGGAACCGTCGAACAGCTTGCGGAATTCAGCAGACAGACTGCCGTTACCGCCCGGGTAATTGACGCTGACCAGGTACCGACCATGGACGCGGCCACCACGGTTATGAATGCCTATAAACTTAGCATCAATGATGCCGCCAGAGTTTCAGACTGGTTTTTCACGATCACCGCAGAAGGCAAAGCCACCGGCCCGGAACTGGCGCAGTCTCTCGGCCTGGTGGCAAACGCCGCCGCCGTGGCAAAGGTCCCGCTGAATGAACTTGGCGCCGCCGTTGCCGTGCTCTCCCGGACGCAGCCATCCAGTCAGGCTATAGTTGCGTTGAATCAGGTTATCACCGCGTTTATTGATCCGACGAAAGAAGCGCAGAAAGTCGCCAAAGATTTAGGCATTGATCTTTCCGCGACTGCGATCCAGTCAAAAGGACTGGCCGGAGCGATCGCCGATGTCAGCGCGAAAGCCGGGGATAATGCCGAAGCCCTGACATTGATGTTTGGTAACGTCCGGGCTTTCCGTGGTATTGCCGCCCTTGCTGGTGATCAGTACACAGAATTCCAGAATACTGTCACCAAATTCGCCAATAACAGCGGCGCGGCCATGGAAGCCTTCAATACCCGGACAGCCACCAGTGGACAGAAGTGGACTACCGCGCTGGGCGATGCCAATCAGACCCTGATAAAACTCGGACAGACGATCCGGCCGGTTACTGATTCGCTCGCCGGGGCTATCTCCATCACCAGCAAGTTTGCTCAGATTCTCATGGATAACAAAGTTGTGGTAGTCGGTTCCGCTGTCGGCATGGCGCTGCTCGCCGCCAAAGCTGCCGGGTTCTTCAAGGAAGTAGCTGCCATGCCAAGCGCGATTAACAGCATGTCTGCCGCCCTGACTGGCAATCGGTCTGCATTGGCCGGGGAAACATCAGGCTTGCTCGCTAGTAATGCAACAATGGAAACAAATCTAATGTTGCGAAGACAGCTTTCATTCCAAGAGATGCAAAGCCTGCAAAGCAGAGAATCCGGAATCGCTCTCGGCAAAGCCCCAATCAGTTTACTAAAAGTACTTGGACCGACTGGTGGTTACGGCACAATGTCTATGCCGGCCTGGGGCGATGCGGCGAAATCCGGTTCCGCTTTGGCAACGGTTGAATCAGGCTTTGCAAAAGTCGGCAGCGTGATCGGCCGCATGGTTCCGGCGATGACCGCCGCATATATTGCCGGTGATCTGCTCGTTGGAGTTATCGACCGCAATGCCGATTCTATCGGCAAATGGATACTGAAGATGGGCGGCAATGATATTGACGCCCGGAATAAAAAGATTGATGCACAGGAAAAAGAACTCACCAGCAAACGCGAAGAAACCTATTTCAGCCGCGTCGATCAACTCAAGAAAGAAAAGGTTCTGACGGAAGCCCAGGTCAACGCCTTTGCCAACTTCAACGAAAAGAACTTTGCCGATGTCGCTGAGCTCTTCCGAAACGCCCGGGAGCCGAAATCTAAAGACAAT
>CAIJKT010000359.1 GCA_903821255.1 uncultured Lentisphaeria bacterium
GGTGAGCAATGGCAGGATGAATATGTCATTAAACCATGCGGCTTGAGAAAAGCCCCGGTCATTCAAATTAAAAAGAAGGTATAGGCAGTCATAAAATAGCGGGTGAAGATTATTTTGTCCGCGGTAATCCGTTGTGGTTACCGCGGACTGTGACATTCCCTTATTGAATAAGGTTATCCAGGCCGTTGGCGGCTACGGCAATCTCCCGGAGGGTGTCGCCCCGGTGATGGAGGCGGACGTGAATGGTATGCGGAGGCAGGATATCGGCGATGCGTTCCGGCCACTCGATCAGGGTGTACGCGGTTGGCTCTTCCAGATATTCGTTCACGCCGAATGCCAGCGCTGAAGCGGAATTTTCAATGCGATAGAGGTCCAGGTGGAAAAACCAGCCGCCTTGGTCGAGCGCATATTCCTGGATGATAGTATAGGTCGGACTGGAAACCGGTTCGGTGATGCCGAGTCCGCGGGCGAAGCCGCGCGAAAAAACGGTTTTGCCGGCGCCGAGATCGCCATGCAGTGCAATCACGGTTCCGGGAGGCAGCGTTTCCGCCAGCGCGGCGGCAAAGTCCTCAGTCTCCTGTTCCGAACGGCTCTCGATATTTTCAATCTCTAAAATGTTCATAACCTTTATAAGACCCTTTGTTCAGTTCATTGCCATCGCGGTCGAATACCTGTCCGGGACGGGAAGAGGTAAAAAAGCCGATTTCCGTCAGCGGCGTGCCGGGGAAGGGCCAGTTGCGTTTCAAGTCCGGCACGTCATCCGGGGATACCGCCAGTATCAGTTCATAGTCTTCGCCGTCAGTCAGCGCCTGTTCGACAGTCGCGCTGCCGCGGCGGGGGATGCATTCGGTCCAGAGTTCGATGCCGACGGCGGAAGCTGTCGCCATGCGGCATGCGTCAATCAGCAATCCATCGCTGACATCCATCATGGCTTTCGTATATTTTCCTGCGAGGAATTCTCCCTCTCTCAGTCTTGGCACAAAATCCAGATGATGGCCGCTGTTCAGCGAATCACCGAAACAACCGGTGCAGAACAGCAGGTATCCGGGTCGGGCGCCGGAACGCAGGCAGAGACGGTTTTTGGCGGTCTTGCCCAGAATGGTCAGGGTAGTGACTTCGGAAGCGCCGCCGGCTGGCAGCGCGGACAGGTCGCCGCCGCAAATCGCAACATTCCATTTTTCAGCTTCAAGTTCCAGCCCGTCATAAAATTCCAGAAACCACTCCTCCTCTTTACGGGATGAGGCAACTGTGACGAGTGCGTAAAGCGGCACTCCGCCCATCGCGGCAATGTCGCTCAGGGTGCGTGTGAGCAGTTTTGCTCCGGCTGCCGCCGCCGGAGTTGTCGCGCTGATGTAATGAACATCGCCGATCAACTGGTCAACCGCCGCCAGCAGATAATCATCCCCCATATCAATGGCCGCGCAGTCATCGCCGGGGCCGACTGCTATTTCATCGCGCTGTTTTAATCTTGGCAGGATTTTACAGAGCAGGCTGATTTCATTCATTATTAGTCCTCGGACGTCTTAACACATTCAATTTATATATTACGGTAAAGTCAGCACCGATATACCGGCTTAACCAATTTGCTGTACCAATTAAACAAAGTCCGAACACCGCGCCCAGGCTGTCAATTCCAACATCCGACAATCTGCAAGCCCTGCCGGGTACGAACATCTGATGGATTTCATCTGTGCAGGCATATGACAGAGTTATAATGAATGCAAATATAAAAACCCTGAACCCTTTTACTCCAGTTTTAAAAAGGGCATTCACGACAAGCATTGCAAGCACAAAAAATACAAATGCATGTGCGGATTTTCTTACTATGTGGTCAACTGTGCTTGTCAAATCGGCATTTATGCCTGTTATGAACTCAATAATCCGGAAAATTATCGAAGTTGCACTCATGCTGACCTTTTCCGATTCCACTGCCGGTTGTGCGGAAAAAGCGAAGATCAGAATCATCCAGAATATGACTGCGGACCATGACAATATTACTTTTTTATCTATTCTCATTCATATCCCTATGAGTTACCGGCTGACAATGTCATACAAAAAACAGTTCACTTTTTAATATAGCGGACAGTGGCAAAATCGCAACCGGCAAAGCCGGAGTCTCAATGCCGCCGTGCAGTAAAAAACGGCCTGATCAAAAAAAATGCGGGAAAGAGCGATGTGTTGAAGATTTACGACTGGAATTTTTGCACAATACGTCCAATATAATATAAATAAGCAATTCAAGATTTTGCGGAATGGAAGAAATAATATTAGAAGGAGTGATATGATTGGTGACAGCCAGATTCTTTATATCCTTATATATGCCGTTTATCTTATTGTCCAGTTCGGGGCGGGGATTCATATTCTGTTCACCAAGCATGAAGAACCGTCCAGCGCGCTGCTCTGGCTGCTGGTGATTACCATTCTGCCTGTTGTCGGACTGCTGCTGTATCTGATGCTGGGGATCAACCGGCTTAAAACGATGGAAAGCAGCATGCGATATTCCAGCGATAAATTCAATTCCTCGAAAACGATATTCACCAGTGCGGCAGCCATCAACAACTATCTGGCCTGCCTGCGACGTTTCAGCCCGGACCGCAAACAGGAGCCGGAGCAGGAGTTCAGCCGGGTGCTGGACAAGCTGCTGCCTGACTGCAAGCCGCTGTCATGTAACAGCCTGGAGCTGCTTGAGGACGGCACCATGGCTTATCCGCTGATGCTGAAAGATATAATGAATGCCAGATACAGTATCAGAATGCAGTCATTTATTATCATGGATGACCCGGTCGGCAGAGCGGTTTTCGACGCGCTGGCCAAAAAGGCCGAGGAAGGCATTGACGTAAAAGTGCTCTATGACAGTTTCGGCAGTTTCTATGCCGGGGTCGGCCATTTCTTCCGGCGTTATTCGCAGCGGAA
>CAIJKT010000360.1 GCA_903821255.1 uncultured Lentisphaeria bacterium
CTTGACGATAAAGTCGTGGATTCCCGTTCAGTAAAGGAAGGTGACGGGGTGAGGCGGCGGCGGGAATGCCTGAGCTGCAGCCATCGCTTCACAACCTATGAAGGCATTATCCAGGCTGAGCTTAAAGTAATCAAGCGCAATTCCATCCGCGAAGAATTTGACCGGGAAAAACTGCGCCAGGGGATTGAAAACGCCTGTTACAAGCGCCCGGTTGATCCTGATGAAATAGACCGGATTGTCGAGGAGGTCTATAACACTTTGCAGCGTGACTTCGACAAGGAAGTTCCCAGCCTGGAAGTCGGCAGACGTGTCATGGAGGCGCTGAAGCAGGTTGACCAGGTCGCTTATGTGCGGTTTGCCTCGGTTTACCGCAAATTCAAAGATGTTGAAGAATTCATCGAAGAAATTAGAGCGCTGAAATAGTTGACCTCAATCCGTAATAAATTTACCCGGATTAAGTTTCAAAACGAAAGGCATCGCCAGGTATTTTAGAACTATAATGTATTATAATTAAAATTTGTCACGGATTCATAAATGATTAAACTTGCGGATAGTTCAATAATGCTGATCGGACCGGACGGCATGCTCAATGTGTTTGAATCGGAGAAACTCCAGTCCAAAATAATCCGGTCTTTCATGCTGGCCGGCGTCCGCGATATCTGGCTTGCCGAAGATATCACGCTGGCGGTCGAATATGCGCTGGAGCAGGACAGCCGGGAAGACAAAGTATTCGCGGTTTCCGAGATCAATTCCACGGTGATCAAAATCCTGGAGGACAGCGGTTTCCCCGAAGCGGCAGAAAGCTACAGGCGCGGCAACCCGTGCACGGAAATTACCATGAACGCGGAAACTGCCACAGTCGCCGGGCTTGTCAACCGGCATCTTGGCCTGAAAGGAAGATCACTCGACGCGCTGGTTGCCCAGGTCGTGCAGGCGGCGGGGAAGCTGGGTATTAACGCTGCATCGCCGGCCTTGTATATTGAACTGGCCAAGCATTTTAAATCAGAATTCATGCCTGCCGACAGCCTGCCGCAAATAATCCGGTCAAAGTCGCAGAGTGCTTCGCCGTGGGTGGTTTCCATAAAGGAACTCACCGATAAAATGTCGGCGTCAAGCCGTTCGCTGATCCGTGACAAGATCATCTCGCTGTCCGGCGTGAGCCGCCTGTTCCCGGCGGTTAAAGTTATTTTCAAGATATCCGGGCTGGTTGAAATGCACCATCTGGAATCACCTTTGACCGAAATGGCCATGGTGTCCCATTTTGACAGCATCGCGCAGGCGCTGAACGAATCAATATCCGCGACCCAGTCCATATTCCGCGCAAAAGGCGAATTGCTGCCGGAAAAGGGGCTGCCGGTAATCCTGACGGTGCCGGATATGTCGGCTTTCGCGCAAAACAATCTCGAGGCAAGCTGGCCGCAGGCATCCGCCGACTGCCGCGAGATGCTGTCCTACCTGGAACGGATGGTCAATACTCCGGTATTCAAAGTAAAGATGACCTAACGGAATACAGTCATGTCAATCAGCGCGGATAAAATTATCGAAAAACTCAATCTCCGGCCGTTGACGGTGGAAGGCGGCTTTTTTCACGAAACCTACAGGTCATCCGCCATGCTTCCCGGCGGGCGGCACTCCTGCGGGACTTGCATCTATTATCTGATGAAAGGCAGTGATTGTTCCAACTGGCATAAAGTTTCCGGCGATGAAATCTGGCTTTACCATACAGGAATTCCAGCAGTTCAACTGCTGCTCTTCCCTGACGGTTCCTGGTCTGAACGGATCATCGGGCCGGATATTATTGCCGGGCAGATCCCGCAGAGTTTGATTCCCGCTGAAACCTGGCAGGCGGCGGTGCTGGTTTCCAGAGAACCGGCAGCCTGGGGCCTGTTCGGCGCCGCGGTATATCCATCGTTGGAATATGCCGACTTCACTGCCGGCAGCGGACCGGAACTGGCCAAGCTGTATCCGGGAGCCGCCGGACGGATGAAAGCGCTGGGACTGGATCAATAACTGATACCTGAGCTGCCGTTATGCAATCACGACGTTACTTTCCTTAAACCGCCGCTCTATTTCTTCACGTATGCTGCTTTCAGAGTCAGTATTTTTTCTCAGGTCTTTAAACCAGAGCCTGAGGCAGAGTTCCATTTTACTGGATCCAAGATCCATGCACAGTACTTTTGGCGGCGGATGCGGCAGGACATTGTTGTCCGCCGCCGCGATTTCCAGCAATATGCGTTTAACTGCGGCGATATCGGCGTCATAGGTTACACCAATCCTGATGTCGCGGCGAATGACATGACCGGTCAAGGTCCAGTTTTTGAAGTTCTTGGAAACCACCACGGAGTTCGGCAGATTGATGATCGCGTCATCAAAAGTCTTGATTACTGTCGAACGGATGCTGATTTTCTGGACGATCCCCCAGGTGTCGTCAAATTCAATAACGTCGCCGGGACGTACCGATTTTCCGGCCAGCAGAATAATGCCGCAGATGAAGTTTTCAATAATATCCCGCAGGCCGAAACCGAGTCCCACGCTCATTCCGCCAAGGACCACTTGAACAGAGGTGGACGGCACCCGGAAAACCATCAGCACGAAAATAGCATAAGCGCCCCAGACCAGATAAGTGCCCAGCGTCAGGAACGAAGCCAGCAGGCCGGAATC
>CAIJKT010000361.1 GCA_903821255.1 uncultured Lentisphaeria bacterium
ATTACCTCCTGTGTGGTTAAAAGTTAAATTTTACTGGCTTGCGCCACCATGATCGAGTATTTTCCGTGACAACTATTTTCCCCGATTTGCTGATAGCGCGATATTTAAATACCAACTGTTCAGCACTATATTTCCCGAATGTTTCCGCAAATCCCTCATAGTGTTTAATCTTTTCAATAATCGTATCTTCGTGGAAAACTGTCGGACAGTCTTTGATCTCCGGGAAAAAGTTGTATAGCAGGGAAATAGCTACTGCAAAATCTTCGACAATGTCCTCATATGGATAAATTATTGCGGTTTCACGAGGCTTGAATGGATTGGTTGTGTGAACTGAAACTATTTTAGTTCCGACAATATCCCAGTCGCCTATTTCTACAACCTTGATAAAATCAAAATCATCATTTACAACCAAGGCGTAATTATCCCAGTCATCGCCGCTGGCAAGTTTCACTTTCTTCCATCTCCGCATATCACGCACTTGCCGTTAAGCACCGGGAAGCCGCATTTGCTGCATCTTTCTGTCATCTTGGTAAACTCCTTGTAATTATGGTTCTTGGTGGCAGTTTTTTAGGCTGCCGATTTGGATATTTTTCGGCTATCAGTTTTGAATGTGAAAGATGCGATTCCTCAAGGCAATATTCACATATTTTGTCGCCGGAATTCTGTTCCTGTTCTGTCAGTTTTATACCGCAAAGCAGACAGCTTCTCATTTGCTCACCGCCTGCCATGGAATCTGCCGGATCCGCAGATGCTCCGGGAACTTATTGATATCGTCAACTAATTTGCCGTCAATGTGGATCTGCTTGACGAACACAGGAACGCCTGCAGCTAGGCATTGATTCACGATGCTTTCAATCCATTCGATTTTGCACTCGCGGCGATTCGGGCCGGATTCCGCGCCGACGACAACCCAGTCAATATGCAATTCCGTGCCGTGGTTGCATCCGTCAGTGAAGCAAGGATAGGATAAATCAATTGGCCCAAGCAGCGGCTCCAGCGATAACCAGCGGTGAGGAACGTTGATACTCAGCAAGTCCGGTATCCGTTCGTCCGCCCTTGCTTGATTCTCGCAGGTAACGCCAAACCAGTGGTAACAACAATCAAGAATGATTTCTTTCATCCGCTTTGAGCGCTTCGTGAGAATTAGATTAACCACATCCTTGCCATGCGGCAAATCAAATATCCAATTGATAAGTTGACTATTCGGAACCCATTCGCCAAAAATATCCGTCATATTGCCAACGAATACAACGCCATTTTTCGGCGGCTTCGCATTCGGCATGAACTCTGGCGCAAAGTTCCCGCCATTGATGCCAAACTTAGCCGTAACGCGCTCCGCGTAGCAATTCTGGCAACCCTCTGAGATCTTCTCGCATCCGACCACCGGATTGAATGCCTTTGTCCAATACTTGGCCCTGGGCCATTGAATCAATTTGTTTTCCATAAACTTTTTCCTCTGTTAAAAGTTAAAAACGATCTGGCCGTTTGGCTCGATCAGTAAATCTGCTTGTATCGGCTCAGGAACCTTGACCGGCTCCGGAACTGCTGGCGCCACCTGCTGTTCAATCTAGATTGCCCGGCGAATACCGTCCTTAATCCGGTTTGCGGCAAACCTTGCCGGCCATTGCTCTAAAAAGTACACCGGCGTGTAATGGTTGAAATACAGTTCCATTGTCAGCGTATTCCGGCGTTCAACCAGCGCGGACAATCCGCACAGCGCAAGCTGGATATACGTCATGTTTGTTGCGGTGAAGTCTAAATCCTGCGTGACAACAAAAAGCTGCGTGGAAGAGTTAAAGCCGTGTCGCCGGAACACTTCCGCAAACGCCAGCACCATACCGCCAGCACCGCTGCATGGCTCATTCATAGTCACATAGCCGTTACGGTCAATACAGGCCTGCATCTTGCCGGCATCGAATACCATTTGCGCCATGAGTGACTGTACCTCGTAAGGGGTAAAGAACTGCCCCATGTTTTCATTCTGCATTTCCAGTTCATGAAAAACGCTTCCGAGAAAATCGCAGGTCTTATTTTCCAGCCCTAAAACGACACAGGCAAGCATTTCAGCGAACTTGTCAGCCTTTGCCGGGTCATATACCTTGATAATCTCCATGTAGCGCGCCTCTGCTTCGGCGTCCTGATAAAACGGCTGACGCAATGCAATCGCAGCCATTTCGCAGAAGTCCTGAAACACGCGCCAGCGGCTATGGCTGTAGCAAAGCTCATTGAACAGCCGGACAAACTGCTTGCGCGGATCCGTTATATTTTCAGGCTTGCTCATTTCTCTCCTAAAAATTGAATACTGGTTGTGTTTTCATAAATACGACGAAATGAGTCTTATCCCTGCGATTGCCCAAAAGTGGCTGAACGGGAGTTAATCTTAGAATTTCTTTTATTTTTATCTGGTCCTCGTTCCATTTAAAAATTAAAATCCCGTTAGTTTTAAGCACTCTGAAGCATTCCGCAAAACCCTTGCGTAATTCATCCTGCCAGCCGGATTTAAGTTTGCCGTATTTCTTGGCCAGCCATGACGCTTGTCCAGCGTGAACCAGATGCGGCGGATCAAAAACCACAAGATAAAAAGATTCATCGTCAAAAGGAATGGCTGTAAAATCTGCCACAATGTCCGGCGATATAACAAGTTTTCTGCCGTCGCATAGTGTTGTGTCCTCTTTCCGATTGTCCATATATACCGCGTCCGGATGCTGGCGATCAAACCAGAACATCCGTGCCCCGCAGCAAGCATCTAGTATTTTTTTACTCATTTCTTCTTGACTCCCTCAATCGCAACCGGCAGCGTCCGCCCGGTCTTCAGGTTGATGTAATAATTCATTTTCATATTAACTGCTCCATGTTAACAGCCTTAGACGATATTTTCATCTGGCGACTGCGGTTGAAATTTTTAAACTCGCAACTTTTGAACATCTCTTTGCGGTTAACCCATACACAGAAATCTATCTGCTCCTTAGTTCTTTTATCATCTGCACTAAAATCTCGATACGCCTGAGCAAAGACATGTACGTTTATTTTGCGTAAATGCTCTGCAATCTTAAAAGCATCGGGAACATTTTTGACCAGTTGATAACACCATATTTCCTGTTTGGGTTTTATCTTGCGTATTTGCTCAATTGCGGCGATTACAGGTTCAAGTATTGTCAGTGTATCGCAACTCATCCGGATGTAGCGGATCCACTTACAGGAACACAATAATTTTGCAACATCGGCATTGATTAATCTTGCATCAAGGCCCTGATTGAAATCAATACGAATGTTCATTTTACTGATTTTTGCAATCTGCTGTAATCCGTACGGATGAGCCAATACATTGTTATCAAGCAATATTACCTCTTTCCGCGTGGCGATCCGCTCAATATCCATGTATGGCGCAATATGACCCTCTTTTTGCGGAACGATACACCAAGCGCAATTCCGGATGCATCCGCGCGTAAGGAATCCGATTGCTTTAGTAAATTTAGGATAGATTGAATAATCTGGCTGGCAATATTCAATTTCTGCCGGAAGATTGCTTTTTACGTCATATCCCGTGCCGCCTTTAATAATTTCGCATTCGGGCCATGCTCCATTATAGTCAGGCTCAAAAGTAAATATCTTTGACGCATAGACGCGATCCGGTTTATCAAATAAAGGATCGTGCCATTTTACAGAATCGCCTTTGGACTTGTAATATCCCGCAATCTTCATCAATGCCAGATTGGGAAAATTATGTCCGTCTACGTCAATAAGTCCGATTTTCATTTTATTCTGTCGTCCTTACGCCGCCAGCGCGGCTCTAATTAATGCCTGTGCAAGTTTCGGCGGAACCGCGTTTCCGATCTGTTTCACCTGGTCGCCGCGATTGCCGGCAAAATAATAATCTTTCGGAAACGATTGCGCCGCGGATAATTCGTGCGGCTGAAGCATCCGGAAGCGGATATCCAAACCAACCGGACAGCCGTCAATAATCGCATATCTGTCTTTACAGGTGATTGTATCCATTGGCACGTCAACGCCGTGGACATTTTCCCCGCTGCCATAATACTTGATAAAAAACGGACTGACAGATGCAATATTATTGTGGCATGTAACCGTCCGTAGCGGATCATTGCTGGAATAAATGCGGCTGTTATGCCCGCCTTTGGTATGGGTCATATCAACTATCAGCGGTTCACAAATACAATG
>CAIJKT010000362.1 GCA_903821255.1 uncultured Lentisphaeria bacterium
CAGCCTTGGATTCCAAGCAAACTGGTTGTAAATTCCTTCTCGTCCATACGAAGACTCCTTATCTTGACTTGGCGGTTTGGATTTGGAGTCTTTATTATTCTATGCTTTACATATTTTTCAAACTGTTATTTCAGCTTTTTGGGCATTTACCCACTAAAACACCGAAAGAGCCAAAATTTAAAAACTCTGAAATTCACATGTCAATAGTGTTTCCAGATAATGGAGTATCCCGGTTGTGCCACGGACGAATCAATTAAAGATTGCGGTCAAAACAAAATTTGAGTTAATTTATAGATGCCCTGCAAGGCTATCATTTCTGAGGTTTGGGATGGCTCAATGCATAAACTATAATATTCACGCCCATCTTTATTGACAGGGTTTCATTCTGGTAGCTGTACCATGATTTACCGTGATCCACCCGCAAAAGCCGGCTTTTCCATCCGCAATGAATATCGCCGGAGGTAAGAAAAGCAACCAGGCGGCCATTCAGATAAAGCCCCCAGCCGCCGTACTTCTGACACCTGGGATGGGGGTTGGGCGCTCCGGCAGGCAAGTCATGGAAACAGTGATAAATCGCATGGCTGTCCGGCAGTTTTTCCATTTTAGCGCCGAAGGCCCGCTCAATCGCCGCCTTGAAACTTTTGAAAAAGCCGTCGCCTTTAAAATCATCCACGCAATCGTCAGCGTAGACAAATCCGCCTTGCTGCAAATATTTTTTCAGGTTTTCCAAATCGCCGGCGGAAGGCCTGAATTCGCCGTTTGCGGTAATGAAAAGGATGGGATACTTGACCATCTCATTTAATTTTTTCAGGTCTGCGCTATTCCATCCCGGATCAACATTTACAGAAGTGTCTTTTTTTACATGTTCCAGCATCATTACGTCTGCTTCAGGATAACTGTTCCACGGATCATTCTTGATTACCGCCGGAACGAATTTTATTCTTGCCATCGCAAACGGTCTGGCTGCCGTAAACTGATTCCCGGCAGTTGCAAGCCAGTCTTCAGTATTTTTTTTGTCCCCTGCATACAGTTGATTCAGTTTTGCCTGCTCTGCCGGGTCTTTAACGGTTGCCTCGGCAGGAACTATTGAGTCATCTGAATCGTTATTTACCTTCAGATCTTCAATGGTTTGGGAATGTACCTGATATCTTTTCGCTTTTTTTGAGGCAGAATATTGGTCATCCGTATTATTGTTCGGATAAATTACGGTTCCGTCCTGCCTGGTGATCGTTACGTATCTTCGGTAGTTGTTATTTGCCGGCATCTGCTGATTGGCCACGGCATTGATATTCTGCGCCTGATTGTTGACTGTCGTTACAATATTATTCTTAGTCTTATCCTTATCCTTGTCCTTATCTTTATCTTTGTCCTTATCTTTATCTTTGTCTTTGTCTTTGTCTTTATCCTTCGTTTTGTCATTTTCTTTGTTTTTCTGATCAGTTGCAACAGTTACGCGCTCTTTTTTCTTATCATTTTCCGCCGTGCGGTCGTTCTTTATTTCTATTTTAAGCTTTTCCTTTGCCTGCGCGATTTTATCCGGGCTTTTCGGCACCGGAATTACTGTCACGGCGGTGACACCGTTGCTTTTAGGGTAGTTGACGGGATTTGCCTCCGCCGGGGTGACGGCATCTTTTGATTTTGCCGGATCGGTATCACTTTTGGTTTCGGCACAGGCGAACTGAGTTAAAATCAACATGCATACAATCATTGCCGGAAATTGCAACTTCATATCCTTCTCCATAATCTTTTTAATTATACGCGAAAACATATATCAATCTAATCTCTGTGGATAAAAATTAAAGAGGAAGTAAAAAACATTTTTGCACTTTTGCGTGAAGCCGGTTTGATTTATACTCAACTTTTGGCTATCTTTCCGCAGTATTAAAATCTTAGTAAATAAAGGCCGGCACAATGGACGCATTGCGCAAAAAACTGCTAAAATACCAGAAGAACGAGATCACGGAGCATCTCGTTTATATGAATCTGGCAAATCAGGCAAAAGGGAATAACGCCGTCCTTCTGAAGAAAATCGCGGACGACGAACTGCGCCACTACTATCAGTTCCGGGAATTCACCGGTCAGGACGTCCGCCCGGATAAAGTGAAGGTTTTCTTCTATTCATTCGTCACGGTAATACTGGGATTGACATTCACGCTGAAGATGATGGAGAATGGCGAAGAGGCGGCCGAGGAAAATTATGAGACCGTCGAAGACTCGTTTCCGGAAATCCAGAAAATCATCCTTGACGAAGTGAGTCACGAGCAGCTTCTGCTGGCGGAAGTTGACGACGAGCGCCTGAACTATCTCGGCTCCATCGCCCTGGCCCTGAACAATTCGGCTCAGGAGTTCACGGGAATCGCCGTGGGGCTTACTTTTGCCCTGCAGAACGCAAAGGCGACCGGCAGCACGACCCTGGTGAGCGGCCTGGCGGCGACCCTGGCCATGATGGCTTCCGAATACCTGTCGCAGAAAACCGAAAGCCACGAAGACGTCAAAGGCAATCCTTTTAAAGCCGCGCTTTACGCCGGCGGGGTCTATCTCTTCATGGTGCTGCTCATTGTCACTCCTTATTTCATCTTCCCAAGCCATATCCACGCGATGCTCGTCACCGTTGCGGCCGTATTCATCGTCATGGTGATATTCTCTTTTTTCATGTCGGTGGTTAAAGACCTCAGGTTCAGCAAAGTCCTGCTCGAAGGTCTGGCGATCACCGTTGTGGTCGTCATTGCCTCCTATGTGATCGGCATCCTGGCCAGTAAATATCTGGGACTGGGACGCTGATTTCAAGGATATGCGGTCGGTTCAAAATCATCAGCCCATTTGCCGGAACCGGCGTCCGGCAAATAATCAACTCAGGAACTCCCGGCACTTTATGTGAATTCACTAATTCCAGGAAACGATATTTCCACTTGACAAAATGACTGTTCAAACGTATAATTAAACTGTGCAGTTGAATTAGCTGTTGAATAATTGTGCGGGAGATTTATCATGTCTGTCAGAAAAGACGGTGAAGAAACCCGGAGCAGGATTCTTGAGACCGCCGGCGATGTGTTTGGCGAAAAAGGCTATCGCGATGCGACTCACGCCGAGATCTGCCGGCGCAGCGGGGCAAATACCGCCGCCATCAATTACCATTTCCGGAGCAAGGAAAAACTGTATATCGAAGCATGGCAGACGGCATTCCGCAATTCGCTGGAAGCCTATCCTCCGGGTGGCGGAATTGCGGCGGATGCACCTGCCGAAGAACGGCTCCGGGGCCGGATAAATTCGATTATCCGGCGGGTTGCCGACCCCAATAATAAATCCTTTGAAATCATTTACCGGGAAATGGTCAATCCGACCGGATTGCTGTCCGAGGCCATGCAGGAAGCAATCGAGCCGGTCCGCAAAGGAATGAAAGAGGTTATCCGGGAACTGCTCGGCGAAAAAGTCCCGCAGCGTCAGGCGGAACTCTGCATGACCAGTATTTTAGCTCAATGTCTGCATCCGGTGATGCGGGCGCGGCGTTCCGGAGCATTGAAAGGCCCCGCGCGTTCTTCCGGGTTTGAGCCGCGGGAAATGGCTGATCATATAGCCGCTTTCAGCCTGGCCGGCATCCGCGGAATCAGGCGTCAGGCGGAAAGCGGCAAATGACGAAGTATCAAAGATTGAACATTCCGGTTCCGCCGATGCGGGACCGGGGCTATTTTATAATTCAAATCGAGGTGATTTTATGAAACGCTGGCTGATTATTACAGTTTCGATACTTATACTGGGCGGTGGCATTACCGCGGGAATATGGTATTACCGCAACAATTCAGCGGACAGCGCCGTGTCCTACAGGACGGCGAAAGTGCAGAGCGGCGACCTGGTCGCCGGGATAAATGCCACGGGCACGATCGAGCCGGAGGAGGTAATCAACGTCGGCGCCCAGATTGCCGGGCAGATTCTGAGTTTCGGCAAGGACAAAAACGGGAAGACGATAGATTATGGTTCGGAAGTGGAGGAAGGCACAGTTCTTGCCCGGATTGATGACATAATGTATGCGGCGGAACAACTCCAGGCGGAAGCCCAGGTGCGGCTGGCTCAGGCTTCGGCGCTGCGGGCTGAAGCCGACCTGAAGCAGATGGCTGCCAAGCTGGATCTTGCTCAGCGCGACTGGGCCCGTGCCCAGAAACTGCGGCCGTCCCAGGCGCTTGCCGAATCGGCTTACGACTCGTTCAAGTCGGCTTTGGATGGAGCGATTGCCAATAAGGCTGTTGGAGAAGCCGCTATTCTGCAGGCAAAGGCGACGCAGGCGTCCTCGGAGGCCATGCTGCAGAAGGCCCAGCGTAATTTGAGTTACTGTACCATTAAATCTCCGGTCAACGGAATCGTCATTGACCGCCGGGTCAACATCGGGCAGACCGTGGTGGCCAGCCTCAATGCGCCGAGCCTTTTTCTGATAGCCAAAGACCTCAAACGCATGCAGGTATGGGTGTCGGTCAACGAGGCGGACATCGGCAAAATCAGTCCCGGACAGCCGGTGACTTTTACGGTTGACGCGTTCCCCGACGAAGTGTTCAAAGGCGAGGTCGGCAAAATCCGGCTGAACGCCTCAATGACGCAGAATGTCGTGACTTTCACGGTTGAAGTCATTACCGATAATTCCAGCGGCAGACTGCTGCCGTATCTTACCGCCAGCGTCCAGTTCGAACAGGCCCGGCGCAGTGATGTGCTGCAGGTGCCGAACGCCGCCTTGCGCTGGACGCCGAAACCTGAGCAGATTTCACCTCAGTTCCAGAATCAGCCGGCGGCAAACGGTGAAACTCCGGAGAAAAACAAAGAGAAAGACAAGGATAAAGATAAAGATAAAGACAAGGGCAAAAAGAAGCGCCGCGACAAAGCCGGAGAACAGAAGGCCGGGCTGGTATGGGTGCAGGATGGCGATCATGTTAAACCGCTCAAAGTCAATGTCGGCATTACCAATTGCTCAACCACGGAAGTCAGCG
>CAIJKT010000363.1 GCA_903821255.1 uncultured Lentisphaeria bacterium
CCGGGATACAGGGAAAATCACTTTGGCCGATGCTGTCCGGAAATGCTTCTGTTGATCATCACCGCGACAGTATTTATGCAGAGTATTATCAGGCCATACCGGATGGCTACAATCCGCCGGAAGGAGCTTACGCCACAGCGGCTCGCACAGACATGTACGCCATCTCAAGAGTTCACCGCAGAAATGATGGAGAGTTATATGATTTAACTGAGGATCCCGGCGAGACTGTGAACCGCTGGAACGATCCATCCTGCAGCGGAATCAAGGCAGATATGTTATCCCTGTTGTGTGATCGCATGGCCGAGACGATTGATCCATTGCCTCCCGTAGAGGCTGGTTATTAAACCATCAAAAATCGAGCTACTAAAGAAATCCTGTAATGGCTGGCAGGTAGTTTACAATAAAAGTTTGAATAATCGCGATAGCAAAAAGGGATGAATTTGATGGATTGTCAGGAAATTATTTTAAGTGATAAAGACTGCAAAAAAGCTATGAGGAACGCAGTCTTCGCACAGTGTTTTGGAACGCTTGGCATGCTGCTTTTTGAAAATGGCATGCTGCTGCTTTTTCTGCTGGCGCTTGGAATAAGTCAGACGAGGGTAATGAGTTATCTTGCAGTACCGTGGATGTGTTTTATCGTGACGGTACCGGCGGCGTATTACGCTGGTAGAATTGGTCAAAAAAAAGTGGGTGCGTCCGGGAATTTGCTTTGCGTCCTGGGTGTGTTTACAATTTCATGCGCCGGATTTGCATCCGGAACTGTGCTTCGTGAGATCATCTCGGTGAGCGGAATTGTTCTTCTGGCGCTGGGACTTTCGATGTTCCAGTCATCATGGTTCGCCCTGCTTCGCCCTATCGTTCCGCCTAAAATCAGAGGTCGTTTTCTGGGCCATTTACGTCTGTCATGGCAGATTTCATGCATAATAATATCCGGCATTGCCGCCTGGATTCTCAGTTTATGCAGCGCATTATGGGTTTATCAGGCGATAATTGCGACATTGGCGGTCTTAATTCTTGGAAGATCATTTTTTTATGACAAGATTCCTGAGCTTGTGAAGCCCAGTCTGACTACAGGATCTTTTCGCGAATCATTCATGAAAATTCTACATCTTCAGGGTTATGCTTCATTCGGAGCTTATATTTTCCTTATCAAAATATTTACAGCATACTGCCCAACCATTTTTGCATTACTGGAGAAACAGGTTTTGCACCTTGATTCAGGAACGGTTATATGGCTGGCAAATATTGGATTAGCAGGCTCATTCGCAGGATTTTTCCTTGGCGGATGGATGGTGGATAAAATCGGAACGAAAATGATATTCGTGATGTGTCACATAGGATTTGCATTGATACTGGGCATTTTTGTAATGAGAGGATTTTGCGGAAGCTTGATGCTTATGCCTGCACTCTGGTTTTCTCATTTCTTTTTCAATCTGACAGTTGCCGCAAGTTCTATTGCCATAACAACTGAAATACTGGCTATGCTTCCCGCCCTGAACAGCGCATTGGCATCTTCAATGCTCATGGCGTTTGTGTATGCAGGAACGGCCGTTGCGGGTTTTGTCGGCGCAACTGCAATCGATCTGGGATTCCTGATGGAAAATTGGACTCTCTGGAGCATGGAAATGAGCCGGTTTGATTCAATTCTGCTGGCTTGTGCCGTAATGATATTGCTCCTGACTGTTACGCTGGGGCTTGTCCCTTCCGTACTCGCTAGACCAAAAGATGACTTACTATGTTGATAGAATAACTTTAACAATATAATTCATAAGGAAACAAAAATGTATAATCCAAAGTACAGCTTATTTTTCGACAATCACACGATGAAAGCCTGCCCGGATGTCGGAATCGATTTTAATGCGGAGGAGTTCGCCGGACGGATAAGTGACTGCGGAGTTGATTTTGTCGGTTTTGCAGCCAAATGCAATCAGGGATTCTGTTATTATGATACTCAGATCGGAATAAAACACCCTTCGCTTAAACGCGATATGTTCGGGGAAATGGTCGTGGCATGTCAGTCCCGCAACATTGCTGTAACAGCATATTTGAATTGCGGACTGAGCAACGAAGACGCGATACGGCATCCGGACTGGAATACCGTCAGCCCGAATGGTGCAACTCTGCATCCGGACATCTATGAACTTGGCTGGGTTTCTCCGTATATCCGGACGATGTGCGTCAATTCGCCGTATCGCGATTATTTAATTTCGCTGATCCTTGAAGTTGCGCATAAATATCCTGTCGCCGGATTCTTGCTGGACAGTTTCAACGGTTTTCCATGCATCTGCCCAACCTGTATTAGCGAGATGAAAGAACGAGGTGTCAACTGGCAGGATGCTGATGAGATTCAAAAATTTGCGCGTCTTTCGGTTCTGCGCTTAGCCGAAGATATTGCTGTAGCACTACGTTCCGTATCTCAGGATTATTTACTTTATTTTTTAGGAATCAATATATCGGACAACGTCCGGATTGGTTCCTATCTTGAATGTGAATGTCTGCCAACTTATCCATGTTGGGGTTACGACTATCTGCCTATTATGTCACACCATCTCCGAACTTTGACCGGCGATGCCCGTCCGATTTTGAATATGACTGGGCGATTTTATGCTTGGGGAGATTTCGGCAGTCTCCGCCCTCAGGCCGCCATCGAGTATGATCTTTTTTACGGCATAGCCAACGGCATGCGTCCCAATATCGGCGGACACATTCATCCGCGCGGCAGTACGCAAAACGCTATCTTTGATCGGATTCAGGCTATTTATTCCAAGATGCAGCTTAATGAAGAGTGGTATTCCGAAGCCGGGAATCTTGTGGATATCGGGGTGATATCTCCTGGAGAAATAAACAAAACTCCCTCGCTGATTGGTGTCACCCGGATGCTGTCCGAACTGAAAATGCAGTTCAACATCATCAATGAAGATGCCGATTTCAGCCAATACCGCACCCTGATTTTGCCGGATGAAGTTTTGCTGACACCGGAAACCGCCGCCAAAATCAAAACTTTCCTTGATGCTGGCAGAGCCATCATTTCAACCGGATATTCAGGGCTTGATTTGGAAAAGAAGAACTTTGTACTGGAAAAGGCATGGGGTATAAAATACATTGGCGAATGTCCTTTTGATCCGGCTTTCTTCCAGCCCATGCCGCAACTGAACAATAATCTGCCGAAAATCCCTCTGGCGTTATATAAACGGGGGATTGAGGTTTCAGCGGACAATAACACGGAAGTTGCGGCGGTTCTTGTTAAACCCTATTTCAATCGTGAATGGGACGGTGTTTACTCCAATTTTTATCTGCCGCCCGATCAGGTTACGGATATGCCGCTAGTCACTTTCAACGGCAAAGTCGCCCATATCTCCAGTCCGATTTTCAGCGCTTATTATGAATTGGCCTCGGTTGAACTCAGGACTCTTTTCGCGAATGTCCTTTCGAGGCTTCTCCCTGAACCGTTGTTAAAGGTTTCCGGCCTCCCGTCATTTGGCAAAGCCGCTGTCACCGCGCAGCATGATCGACGAATGGTTCATTTAATCAACTATGTTCCGGAACTGCGCGGCAAATCGGAAATTATCGAGGAAGCGTTGCACGCTGCTAACGTAAAACTATCTCTACGTTGCGACGGTCAAATTCCTTCGCAAGCCTTTCTTGCTCCAGGACGTCAGATGCTTCCGCTGGAAATCAATAGTAATTATGCGGAAGTTATCATTCCCAACATGTGCGGCTATCAACTGGTTGTATTCGAATAAAATTTTCCATAAGATTCTACTATCAAATGCATCTTACGGCGCTCAAAAAAAATTATCCGATTTCCCTGTCTACTCTTTGTTATGGAATGAATCACGTAAATTAGTAATTACAGGATTACCCTCATGAATATAACTGATAACCAGAATGAAATTTTGCAACTGAAGACGAAAACCTACCATTGCGGTACCTTGACCTATACGAAGTTCGGGCTTTTTGCGCTCTTCGCCTGGCTGCTTTGGGGAGATTTTTGTTTCACGCTGATGGAATCTGTGGTGCCAAGCATCATGCCGCTAAAATTGAAGGCGCTGGGCTGTCCGAACTGGCTACTGGGGATGATAATGACTACGGTGCCCGGCATCCTGAACATCGGCATCACGCCATATCTTAGTTTCAAGAGCGAC
>CAIJKT010000364.1 GCA_903821255.1 uncultured Lentisphaeria bacterium
CCATGAATTCCTCATGAAAAAGGCGCCGATACCACATTCAGTTTTCTATTCCATGATAAAACCGGAGATGTTCTACGCATACACAAGGTTCCCTCGCGCAATGACGGAAGCAACTCGACAATCTGGCAGCAGTGCTAAAATATGATTCTTCAATGCTGGGCTTTTTTGGAATGCTCCGCTTGATTTTGAGTTTTTATGGAATATTTTATAACCCGTTCCCAAAAGGCTGGTTTTAATGATCAGCCTCAAATAATTCGCGGGTGTAGCATAATGGCAATGCTCCAGCTTCCCAAGCTGGCAACGAGGGTTCGATTCCCTTCACCCGCTCCAATTCTCTCCCAAGTTATGCCTTTTTTCCACGCGGGTTTATAAAAGAAGTGTTCGCCGCGATATTGCCGCGGCGAATACTGCAATGCCGGCGGCGGCTTATTTGTAACCGGGAAGGAAGGCTTTTTCAGCTTTGAACAGCCGTTCTGTCATTTCCTTGATTTCGGACAGGCTGCAGACTGCGGCGGTCAGCGGGTCAAGCATCAACGCCTTGGCCGCAAGATCTTTTGAGTGCTGCAAGCAGGCATCGGCGGCCAGGTCGAACATCCGCATATTGGCATCACACAGCGCGGCGCACTGCGGAGGGAGTTTGCCGAAATACGTCGGAGTAATGCCGCGCCTGTCCACGAGGCAGGCTACTTCAACGACGCCGTCCTGGGGAAGGTTGGTGATCAGTCCGGTGTTCGGAACCGAGCCGTAAATGGTGACCGGGCTGTGTGTTTCCATTGCTTCAATGATGAAACTGGCATATTCCCAGGTGCGGGCGATTTCTATGTCCATTTCTCCGCTGATGAATTTCCTGCGGTTTTCATCGCAGGCTTTGCGCCACCCCGGCCACTCATCGGCGTAGAAACTGCTTTGTCCGAGATATCTGGGGCCGCAATGCTTGTCAATCAGTTCCTGGCGTTTCCGGTAGTAGGGCAGATATTCGCTGAAATGTCCGCTGGACTCGGTGACGAAGTAATCAAAATACTTCATCACGTCAAATCTGACCGGGTCTTCCGCCAGCAGTTTTGCGTCTTTCGCGATTTTCTTCTTGAGAACCGGATACAGGTCTTTGCCGTTGTGGGTCAGTTCGGTAAACCACGCCAGGTGATTGATGCCGCCGCATCGCCAGTTCATTTCGCGATATGGAACTCCGGCATATTTAGCGAGTAAATGAGAAGTTCCCTGTACGCTGTGGCAGAGTCCGATCACTTTGGCTTTACTCGCCCTGGCCGCCGCAAGGCACATGATGCTCATGGGATTGGTATAGTTCAGCACCCAGGCATTCGGGCACATCTTTTCGATGTCCTTGAGGACTTCGATGAATACCGGGACCGTGCGGAGGGCTTTGAACAGTCCGCCGGCGCCGATGGTATCGCCGATACACTGGTCAACACCGTATTCACGCGGAATATCGTTGTCGAAGCGGACGCAGGCCGTGCCGCTGACTTCAATGCAGTTGATAATGTAATCCGCGCCTTCGAGAACTTCCCGGCGCTCCGTGGTGGCGGTGACTTTCCAGCCTTTTTTTCCGGAGAGTTTGACGATCTTGTCGCCGAGTTTTTTGGCCAGCGACAATCTTTCCGCGTCAATGTCCACCAGCGCCATTTCGCCCTTGTCCGCTCCGGGAATATTAATCACGTCGGTGAATAAGCCCTTGAAAAAACCGCTGCCGGCGCCGAGAAAAACCACTTTCAGCGGACGGCTGACTCCGGCAAGGATGCCGAGGTTGTCAGCTTTTTGCATGTGTGCTTCGTGTCCGACTTTCTTTGCTTTCATCTTTTTTGCCGTCTCCTGTTGATCGTAATATTTGAAAAACAACATAATAAAACTATATTGCTTTATTATATGTGTCATTTATGCTTATGTAAATATGATAAAATTGCTAATAATGGTAAAATCATGCTAGACGTATTTAAAGAATATCCTTATCGCGGACAGGCCCCGATTTTTCCGGCGCGGGCTTTTCATCTGCATTCGATGCTGATTAACTGCGGACACCAGTCGGTGTCTTCCGCGTCTTACAGTTTTGACGGGATGAAACGCGGCAGAAGAGAAATGTTCATCTGGCAGTATACGCTGGCCGGGTGCGGACGGCTGCGGTTCGAGGGTGAAGAATACCGGGTTGATCAAGGCAAGGCAATGTTGCTGATGATCCCTGAAAATCATTGCTACTATTTTTCGCCGGAAGACGATTACTGGGAATTCGTTTTTGTCACGCTCAACGGTTCGGAGCTTATCCGGTTATGGCGCGAACTGCGGAAAATGACCGGTCCGCTGGCCCAGACTGCAATAGATTCAAAATGTGTTCTGAAAGCTGCTGAAATCTATAGATACTGCTGTGAAGGCAAACTGCAAAACCCTTATGATGCGTCCTTGATGGCTTATGATTTTACCATGTGCGCCTTACAGGATCTGGGCAGAGGCGGAAGCGGCGAAGACCGTCCGGAATTTATCACGCGGGTCACCGGGTACTGCATGGAGCATATCGGCGAAGACATTACCATTGACGACCTTGCGGAAATCTCCGGGTACAGCAGATATCATTTCAGCCGGATGTTCCACAAATATCAGGGAATAACCCCGATGGCCTTCATCTCCGACCTGAAAATGCGCCTGGCGGTCCGGCTGCTTCAGACTGAGCGGCTGAGCATCAAGGAGATCGCGGAAAAATGCGGTTTCATGGATGTCAGTTAGTTCTGGAAGGTGTTCCGCAATTCCCAGGGCGTCTCGCCGGCCCGTTTCCGCAATCAGAAATAACGGCGGGATGTGATCCGGCCCCCGGAGTTGAAGCATTCGCAAAAAATGGAAAATGTGAAAGAATCAAATAGCCGCGTTCCGGATAAACTTCGTTTTGCGCATTTGCTCCGGTCAGTGTGTCAGTTCGTAGGCGACTACGCCATTTTTCAGCATATGGGTGTCAGCCTTGAAACAAACGCCGTCAGCGGTTTTAACCAGCGGTACTTCCGCCAGTCTTTTTCCGGCAAGGTTGACCGCATAGAGTTTATGACCGGCAAAATTTCCTTTCAGTGATATTTCCGCTTCTCCTTTGTGCAGCAGATGAGGCAGGCTGCCGCGCTCAAGCCAGAGCGTCATTGCCGCGCTGCTGAATTTAGCTTTGCTGTTCTGAATATCAGTCAGATGCAGCAGCAGAATGCGGTTGCTGCCGGAAAGGGCATTGCCGTCCAATGCCGCGGCGAAGAATGCGGCATAGGCAGTGTTGCCAGTGATTTTAAGCACTTTGCCGGTCAGCGTTTTCCCGGCAGGCAGCACTGCGCCTTCACTGCGTTCAGTGATTACATTAAATGTCCCTTCCGGCTGATTGAGTTCCAGTTCGCCGGTTGAACTGCGGAAGATGCCTTTTGCCAAATCGGCTTCATGCTGTTCGATAATCCCTGCCTGGAGCATATCCACGAGCATATTTTTAGCAGGCCAGGCTGAAAAGTAAGGAACGCCCGGAGAGGTGGAATTAAGCATTTTCCCCATTCCGTTGACCGCGACAGTCCCCTGCGGGAGACGCAAATCCCCGCCGGAGGCGGGCAGGACAATAGTGCCGATACGGCCGATCAGTCCGAGCCTGCATATTGCAGACGGGTAGTTGTCCGGCACGGCAGTTAAGCTCTGATAGTTTTCCGGAATCAGGGTGGGGAAGCATGCTTCCGCCCGTTTGACGTCGCCGCGCAGGAA
>CAIJKT010000365.1 GCA_903821255.1 uncultured Lentisphaeria bacterium
CACCAAGGCCTATAAGGAGTTAAAGAACTCCCCCGCGTTTATTAATGAACTGAAATACGTTCGTAAGCATTATCAGGGCCGTCCTACCCCGGTGTCTTTTGCAAAAAACCTCACCGAACATTGTGGCGGAGCAAAAATCTATCTTAAACGTGAAGACCTGAACCACACCGGCGCACATAAAGTCAACAACACCCTCGGACAGGCACTGCTGGCCAAGTTCATGGGCAAAAAGCGGCTGATCGCCGAAACCGGCGCGGGAATGCACGGCGTGGCGACCGCCACCGTCGCGGCGCTGTTCGGATTTGAGTGTGAAGTCTTCATGGGCAGCGAAGACATCCGGCGGCAGGCCCCGAACGTCAAGCGCATGCTGACGCTCGGCGCGAAAGTCACTCCGGTGGATTCCGGTTCGGCAACATTGAAAGATGCGATGAATGAGGCTTTGCGCAACTGGATATCCACGGTTGAAGATACCTTTTACGTTATCGGCACCGTTGCCGGCCCCCACCCCTACCCCGCAATGGTCCGGGATTTTCAGTCCGTCATCGGCAAAGAAGCCAGAGAGCAGATACTGGCAAAAACCGGCAGGCTGCCGGATGAGGTTATCGCCTGTGTGGGCGGCGGCAGCAACGCCATGGGAATCTTCGCCGGGTTCATCAGCGACAAAGCCGTAAAACTGATCGGGGTGGAAGCCGGCGGCCAGGGCATTGACACCGCTTATCATGCCGCCAGCATCAACGCCGGCAGGGTCGGCGTGCTGCACGGCAGCAAAAGCTATCTGCTTCAGGACAAGCACGGACAGATCAATCCGACACACTCGGTTTCCGCCGGGCTGGATTATCCCGGAGTCGGGCCGGAACATTCATATTTGTATGACATCGGCCGGGCCGAATATACTGTAATCGATGACAAAGAGGCGATTGAGGCCTTTGACCTGCTGTCGCGCCTGGAAGGCATCATCCCCGCGCTGGAGTCATCGCACGCAATCGCGGAGGCGGTCAGGCGGGCGCCGTCGATGTCCAAAGACAAGATTATCATCGTCAATCTGTCAGGCCGCGGCGACAAGGACATGCAGAGTGTTCTGGAGTACAAACAACAAATGGCGAAAGAGGTAAAATAAATGAACCGCATTGCTCAGACTTTCAAAAAGTGCGCCGATGAAAACCGGAAGGCGCTGGTAATATTCGTTTCAGCGGGAAATCCCGATATCGCAACCACGGAAAAACTGATTGTCCAGGCGGCGGAAGCCGGAGCCGACATCGTGGAGCTGGGAGTGCCCTTTTCCGACCCGATGGCCGACGGCCCGGTGATCCAGGAGGCAAGTATGCGGGCGCTGAAGTCAGGAACCACCCTGATTGACGTCATCGCCATGGCGGCGCGCATCCGCAAAGTTTCCGCGATTCCGATGGTGCTGTTCTCATATTATAATGTGATTCTGTCTTACGGCGTGGAAAAAGCCGCCGCCGACTGCAAAGCGGCGGGAATTGACGCATGGCTGACGGTTGACGTGCCGTTTGAGGAATCCTCCGAAATCATCCCGCACCTGGAAAAATATGGATTGTGCCTGATTCCGCTGGTCGCGCCGACCACGCCGGAAGCCAGGGCCAGAGAGATTGTCAAGGACGCGAAAGGGTTCGTCTATTATATCACAGTCGCGGGGGTTACCGGAGCCAGAAAACAGCTTTCGGTGAATCTGGAGGAACGGTTGAATGAACTGAAAAAATTCAGTCCGGTCCCGGTCGTTGCCGGCTTCGGCATTTCCAGCCCGGAAATGGCGGCCAGAACCGCCGCCTGCGCCGATGGAATCGTGGTCGGCAGCGCACTCGTAAAGATCATGAATGACGCGAAAAGCCCGGAGATCGGCATCAATCAGAGCCTGGAGCTCATCCGCGGACTCGCCGCCGCCTTGAAAAAATAATGGATTCCCTGCAAATCTGTATGAGATTTGCAGAGATGATTTCAGGAATTTATTTGCCGGACATCATCGCTGCGAGTAAGTTCGCTCAGCCTTTCTTTAATTACGAATGCTGACGCGCGAAGCGCCAGCATCTCTTCGTTCGCCAGTTTTCCCTCTATGATTCTTTCAACTCCTGATTGCGAAACTATGCAAGGCACGCTGAGGCATACATCATTCAGTCCGTATTCCCCGTCCAGCAATGTCGAGACGGTCAGTACACTGTGTTCGTTGCGAAGAATAGCGCCAACGATACGCACCAATGCCAGCCCGATCGCATAACAGGTGGAACCTTTAGCCTCGATGATATTATAAGCGGAATCCCGCACCTCGGCAACAATCATGTCCCGCTCCCGCATCCAGTCTGAACATTTACGACACGCCGGGCAGTAGTCCTCCATCGACATCCCGGCAAGATGAGTCATTGACCAGGCTGGAACCTCGCTGTCGCCGTGCTCGCCGAGGATGTACGCATGTACATTCTTCACATCCACGCCGCAATGTATGCTGAGCAAGTGCCTGAATCTGGCGCTGTCCAGCACAGTGCCGGAACCAATGATTCGATTTCGAGTCCAGCCTGTTTGTTTTAACGCGAAATACGTGAGCAGATCTACCGGATTCGAAGCCACAACGATAACCGCCTGAGATTCGCGGGCCGCAATTTCATCTACAATCTGCTTCAAAATGCCGGCGTTTTTTCGCAGGAGATCAAGTCTGGACTCGCCCGGCTTCTGCTTTGCACCTGCGGTTATCACGATGACCGCAGCATCGGCATAATCATCCGGCGAACCGGCGCGGACAACCGCGGCTGGAACAAAGGGAAGACCGTGCGCCAGATCAAGCGCCTGGCCTTTGGCTTGTTCATGCCGCGCATCAACCAGCACAATACTTTCCGCCGTGCCGCTCTGAAGAAGTGCATAGGCAAAAGATGCCCCCACGTCACCAGCGCCGACAATTACCACTTTGCGGGAATCGCATTTCTTCATGCCGGCCGCCAAGCCGCCTTGCTTATGTAATTGCTCTGCTTTCGGAAAAAGGATATTATTTTCAAGGTGCACATGCGTATGGAGGTCGTCCTCGAATTCCTTGAGTTTCCGGTAGGCGACCACAAAAGTGTTGCAGACATCATCCGGTATTGCATAGTCCTTTGCGAGATGGCGGATTGCATGGATCGCATTTCCAACCTCCTCGTGCTCGTGAAGGAGCTTGACGAGCAATTCCCTGATCGTTCCGATGTCTTTCGCGTCCGCGGCAGAGCCTGCCTTTATTTCTGCACATGCCCGCCTGACGGCCGGGAAAAAAACTTCCTCCTCCTCCCGCAAATGTGCCGCCATATCGACGGCAACCTTGTCAAAGATGGCAGCAATTTCGATAAGCTCCGGATGGTGAGCTCCATGGACGGCAGCGATCTTGCGGGCATAGGCGGCAGTCTGTTCTGCATTTTCTTTGATGTAGGCATGGTGGACATTGACAATGTAGTCGGCCAGGAACGGCAGTTCCCACGAGGCATAATTCTGAGTTTGCCCGGCCGTTTCACGCTTCGCCGCGTCGAGTTCATTTAATATCGCTGCAAGATCAACTTTCTTTGCCGTGCAGGCCGCAGCAAGGGCAACCTTGCCGCCGCAGCAAAAATCTATTCCGTATCTTTCAAAGACCCTGGCGGTCCGGTAATCATCGGCAACGATTTCACCAATAGTTTTGTCCGATGCATCAATCGTCTGTACTTTTTGCGACTCTTTCATTGATCTTCTCCTTATTATATATCGATCCCCGGGCGCTGGACGATCTTAAAAACTATTGCAAATATGCGGAATGTCAAGGCTGTGACAATAAAATATCCGGTGGTTCATATCCAGTATCTGGGATAGTGCCGTTTCGGGTTTGCCGATAAATTATTCACCAGGACAGCAACTGCCAGCATTATAAAAACTCCTGTCAACACCGGCGACAGCAAGTACCAGTACCCCAGACCGTGAATTTTCGAACCGCCGATAACCGCGATCAATGCGGTTGCCCCGCCCGGCGGATGAAGTGACCTGGTCAGGTGCATTGCCGCAATCGCGACAGACACCGCCAGTGCTCCGGCCAGCGGCACGCTGTCAGGCATAAGTTTGCAGACCGCCACGCCAATAACCGCCGATACAATGTGACCGGCAACCAGGTTGCGCGGCTGAGAAAATTCGGCCATTGGCGCTCCGTAAATCAATACTGCTGACGCGCCGAACGAGCCGATCAGAAACAAACTGTCATCGCCGTTCAAGTTCAACAATTTATTCAGAAACGATATGGCGTAAATCCCGGCAAAAGCGCCCAGCCACGACCATCCTATTTTGCTTAACGGTTTGCGCGGAGGGCATTTGTCGCCGCCGCGCATTCTTTGAAAATACCAGTTCATCTTTGATTCCCTAAGCGGATTCAGATTTTGCTTTTTATTTCCAGAAGCATTGCCAAATGGCCTTGCTCCTGGTTTTTTATTTGTTCAACCAGTTCCCTGTAAGCTGTTCCGGTTAAAACTCCGAACGCATTGACGAATTTGATGGAATCGTTCTCCAGCCTGACTGCCATGTCCAGGACTTCCTGAGGATTGACGCAAGTCAGGGCATGCCGGACATCAAGATCAAATTTCCGGTCAATGATCTCCCGCAGATAGTACTGGTATTCGTCATCGATTTCGCCGGTCTCCGGCTCTGTCTTTTCCAGCAGGCGCTCGTACAGGATGCGATGCCCATTTTCCTGTTCCGCCAGCCTGGCAAAAAGCTGTTTTATGATGGGGTTTGAATACTTCTCCGCCAGCGAGGAATAAAATTCAGCGCCGCACTTTTCCAGTTCAATCATATTGCTTATCAGGTCGGCAATATCGTAGTTAATGCTCATACTGTCTCTCCTGTGCCGGTTGCATTTTAACCGGAGGCTGTTTTAAAATGAATATCGCGACGGTACGGAGTTCCGTCGAAAGCGATAAATTCCGCGATCCGGGTTTTCGGGTGCAGTTTTATTCCTTCCAGTACCGCATCACGGAAAGCCGGGTAGCCGGTACGGTCCACGATATAGCCGATATGCTCTTTCGGCAGAGACCGGTCAATATGTTCCTCCACAAAACGGACGGTGTTTTTTATCACTTGCACCACAGTTTCTTCGTCAGCCCATTCCAGAAATGCCTGCGCCAGCCGCGGATTCTTTTTGCCGGTGCGCCCCATGATGACCAGACTGAAATAATGCTCTTTGCCGCGAGTCAACGCTCCGGTCGGACATTTGAGAATACATTCGCCGCAGCCGATGCAAAGTTCATGCGAACGTTTTATTGTAAAATCTTCCTGACTTAAAGCTCCGGTTACCCGGCGTTCGCAGGTTTCCACGCAGGAATTGCAACTTATGCAGCGTTTTTCATCATACTGCGGCTCCGTTGTGCAAATGATGCCGAAGTCCTGCATATGCGCCTTGATGCAGTCATTGGGACAGCCGGTAACCGCAATCTTGAAATGAAGATCGCCGGGGAACATTTCCCGTTCCAGGCGCTGCGCCAGCGCCGTCGTGTCGTGGTTGGCAAAGGGACAGACCCGGTTCCCTATGCAGGCTGCTATATTGCGCACACCGGAGGCGGGATATCCGCCGTCCGGATTCTCCAGGCAAAGCCCGTACGCCTCAACCAGCGGCCTGATTTTTTTATTGATTTCCGGTATCTTGTCAAAATCAATTCCGGGCAGTTCCAGTCCCTGTCTGGTGCTGAGATGAATCGTTCCATTGCCGTAAGTATCGGCGATCTCCTTGATCAGCGGCAGGAAAACAGCTTCCAGATGGCCGCCGGGAACTCTTATCCGTAATGCGGTCTTGCCGCGGGTTTTGGCGACCCGGTAGGCGTTTTTTTTAATCTCTTTGGTGTTTACCGACATGATCTTCCTTTTCAGTCAAGCAGTTGTTTGGCCTGAGGGTATGCAAATACCGGGCCTTCCAGGCAGATATAAGTATTGTCTATTTTACAATGTCCGCATTTGCCGATGCCGCAACTCATCTTGCGCTCGAAAGAAACAACGATCCGGTCTTCCGGGATACCGCGCTGAAGCAGACTCAACACGGAGAACTTCATCATGAGCGGCGGCCCGACAACGATCGCGCCGGTGATGCCTGGATGAAATTTGAAATCGTCAATGTAGCGGGTTACGACGCCGGTGCATCCCTGCCAGTCATTCCCGCCGCGGTCAACGGTCAGGATCACCCCGGCAAACTCCCGCCATGCCTCAATCTCTCCATGAAACAGAATATCTGACGGAGTTTTGAATCCAAGGATAAGATCAAAATCAAGGATTTGGCCGCGATGCCGGCAAAAGTGGGAGATTACGCTTTTGACCGGCGCCAGACCGGTGCCGCCGGCAACGATCAGCAGGTTCTGACCTTGAAAATGCTCAAGGCTGAATCCGTTGCCATAGGGACCGCGCATATAAAGGATATCGCCCGGTTTTAGTTCAAACATGGCATTGGTAAGCCGCCCGACTTTCCGGATGGTCATATCCAGCCAGCCCGGGCCGAAATCACTGATCGAGACCGGAGCTTCGCCAATACCCGGAATTGACAGTTCCATAAACTGGCCGGGAACCGGCGTGATGCCGGATTCAAGCCGGAACGTCCAATCAATCGCGGTCTGCGGAACCACTGAAATTATTTTTGAAGGAAACGGAATATAGGGATTATTTGTCATTGCTCATCTCCCTGACGATCTGATCCAGCTTGTTGATGCACCCGGCAAAAGAAATATACTCGGGGCAGACGTCATCACACCGGCCGCAGCCGACACACATGTGAAATCCGAAACGGCGGTAAAAATCATTTATTTTGTGCATAGTCTTGAATCTCATCCTGTCACCGTTCTTACTGCGGAAACTATGTCCGCCGGCCATATCGGTGAAGCCGTTGATGTGACATCCGGCCCACACCCTCCGGCGCTCCGCCAGCATTCTGTTCCGGTCATATTGCACATCCTGCATGGTGAAACAACTGCAAGTGACGCATGAGGTGTTGCAGCGGCCGCACGCAATGCAGCGCGAGGTATATTCCTTCCATAGCGGATGTTCAAACAATGCGGGATAATTGATTTTTTCCGGAGGCGGCACATTGACTCTGACCCGGTTCTCCTGAACAAATTCAGGCGTGAAAGGAACTTCCGCGCCGCCGGAGAATGCGTCTGCGAACTCCCGGTCGCAAACCTCCGCCGACACCGTGTCATCTGAAAAACGCAAGGCGCAGGAATATTCTTCCGTGCGGCTGCTGTTCATTGAAACGCAAAAACAACTGTCGAAGCCTTCACGGCATTCGATCATGAAAAAACGGACTTTCTTTCTCAGGCGCTGATAGTAAAAATCTGTCTCGCTGCCATTATTTATAAAAATGGCATCAAGCCGCTTAATCCCGTTGATATCGCATGGCCGCAGGAAAAGAATCATATCCCGGTTATCGTCTTCGGGAACTTCTGTCTGCGCACCGTTAAAGCGGAATAACGTCTCGCGGATCGGGAAGATGAACTCTTTCGGACTGAAACAGCTTTTTTCGTGAAGAATCAACTGCTCTGCCGAGGCGAACTCGCCATAACCGACTGCATCAGTATCCGAGAATGCCCCCTGCCCTTCACGCCGGACCGGGCCGATCAAACGATACTTGTGTGCCAAACCGTCAAGTATCCGGTTGAACTCGGCAATTGTATATTCTTTTCCCATCGGTAAAATGATTCCTGCAAATCCCGGGTCGCTGTGACCGCGGAATTTGCAGGATATTAATAACTTATTTGCCGGCCA
>CAIJKT010000366.1 GCA_903821255.1 uncultured Lentisphaeria bacterium
AAACTTCAGTACATTATCATAATCCACCTTTTTGGGAATGGTTTTGTTTCCTGGCCATGGTGGCCAAAAGGGTCGCTGATGGTCAGAAGAAGTCTTTAATAATCAACCATTCCAATTGTCTGAGATATATAGACTGGCAATCTCAATTCGTTGATGGAAATATCTTCTAACTGTCATTTCAGTATTGTATAATATTGTTCAAGGCATCCCGAATTCACACCCTCCTTTGATTTTCTCGACAGGGAACTTTGGTTTTGCACCCTAAGGCGAGCACAGGCTTGCAATTCTCTCATAGAAACCGCCCTGCGGTTCAGAACAACAGAGTTAGATTTTAGCACGAGACATCACATGAAAGATTATCGGAGTCCATCAACCTGGATAAAAATCCTGATGTCACTGCTGCTGATGACACTATTGGTCGGTGGCATTTGGTTCTATCATATTCAGGAACAGGCGATGCAGCAGAAGGTCGAAGAAGACCTGATATCTATTGCGCGACTCAAGGTTGATCAGATTGTCAGGTGGCGAAATGACCAATTGCATGACGCCACAGCTATACAGAAACAGTCTTTTCTATTAGATAGTATTACTCGTTTCTTGACTGACCCAAGTCTTGATAATACCAATAACCTGCGTGCGCGTTTCCACAATCTAGCAGAGCAACAAAGCTATGCCGACATACTTTTGGTTGACCTCCACGGAAAACCACTCTTGGGTCTTTCTGAGAGCATTGATCATAAAAATGGGTACAAACCGGTACTTTACTCGGCACTACAAACACATAAATCTGAGTTTACTGACATACACGCAGAGTCAGATGGCGAGCCTCTACATATCTCCGTCGTCACCCCCATTTTGGTCGGCGACGAAAAAGCACAAAAGCCTATCGGTGCTCTTGTCCTGGTTACCGATGCGTCAGAATTTCTCTACCCACTGATCCAGTTTTGGCCAACGCCAAGCCAGACTGCCGAAACCTACCTTGTAAAACTTGATGGTGATCATGTACTTTTTCTCAACAACTTACGCCATCAACCTGGAACGGCCCTCAATCTGCGCCTTCCCTTGAGTCAAACGGATAATCCCGCCGTTATGGCCATACAAGGGAAAAGAGGCTTTGTTCGAGGTAAAGATTATAAAGGAGTCGAAGTGGCTTCGGTCATCCTGCCTATACCGGGTTCGCCTTGGTTCATGGTAGCCAAGGTCGCTGTTGCAGAGGCCTATTCCGAATGGCGCTTCCGATCAGTTCTCATATTGTCGTTTCTTTTAGGATTGACTGCTTTCACCGGAGCTGCTGGATTGGTTTTGCGGCAGAGGGAACAGAAGGTTCATTATAAGGCACTTTATCATGCTGAATCTGAGCTACTTGCAAATATGAAGCGCCACGGCATTACTTTGAAAGCCATTGGTGATGCAGTCATCGTCACTGATGAACAGGGTGTGGTGGAATTACTTAATCCCATTGCCGAAAACCTAACAGGTTGGAGCAATGATGAGGCCTGCGGTAAGCCGTTGGCAGAGATCTTCCGTATTGTAAATGAGGAGACACGAAATAAAGTTGAAGATCCAGTGGCTAAAGTGCTACGCGAAGGAGTGGTGGTTGGCTTGGCTAATCATACTCTTCTTATCGCTATGGATGGAACAGAAAGGCCAATCGCAGACAGTGGCGCGCCTATTTGCAATGACGACGGCACAATCACTGGAGTCGTGCTGGTGTTCCGGGATCAGACTAGTGAGT
>CAIJKT010000367.1 GCA_903821255.1 uncultured Lentisphaeria bacterium
GTCCGTGTCGGGCAGTGCTGTCCAAAATGAGGTTATGGTGTGTCCAGAATGGTTTTATTGCAGCGCCGTCCGTGTCGGGCAGTGCTGTCCAAAATGAGGTTATGGTATGTCCAAAATGGGTTGGGTGCAGTGCCGTCCGTGTCGGGCAGTGCTGTCCAAAATGAGAGTGTCATGTGTCCAAATGTCCAAGTCCATAAAGTTCATATGGTACGGATTACGGAAACGCGTTGGGCGGTGTCCAGACAGATACGGCAAAAAGAGGATTTGACGCCAGGAAAAACTTATGGCAAACTTTGTCCTGGATATTGATTTATTCGTCCGGAAAGGCTATCTTAAGAGGATAAATATTTAACTTTTAAGCTACTATAATCAGGAGATATATATGGAAATGCAGGGTGTTTATACAGCATTGGTAACGCCTTTTTCCCAGGGTGCCGTTGATTTCGGCAAGCTGCGGGAACTGGTTGAATTCCAGATTGCCGGCGGCGTGGACGGGATTGTTCCGGTCGGCACCACCGGAGAATCGCCGACCTTATCTTTCGAAGAACACATGAAAGTGATTGAAGTTACTATCGAAACCGCGAAAAAACGCTGCCTGATCATTGCCGGAACCGGAGCCAACTCCACTTCCGAAGCCATCGAACTGACCAGGCATGCCAAAGCCGCCGGCGCCGAAGCGACCCTTCAAGTCACGCCTTACTACAACAAGCCGACCCAGGAAGGGCTTTACCGCCATTTTTCCACCGTTGCCGACGAGACCGGGCTGCCGGTGGTGCTGTACAACGTTCCCGGCCGCTCCGGTGTGCCGATTGCAGTTGAGACGATTGCCCGCCTGAGTAAAAATCCGCTGATTGTCGCGGTCAAGGAAGCCGGCGGCGCGGTTGAGCGCGTTTCCGCCATTCTGGATGTTTGCGACATCACGGTATTGAGCGGCGATGACATGCTGACTGTCCCGATGATGGCTGTCGGCGCAACCGGCATTATCAGCGTGGCGTCGAACATTATTCCGGCCGAACTCAAAGAGATGGTCAATGCCGCGGCCGCGGGGGATTTCGCCAAGGCGATGAAACTGCATAAGAAATACTATTGCCTGTTCCGTGATCTGTTTGTTGAAACTAATCCGATTCCGGTTAAAACCGCGATGGCGATGAAAGGCATGATCGCGGAAGAGTTCCGTCTGCCGCTCTGTGAAATCAGCTCCGGCGGCAGAGAGAAGCTGGCCGCCGCCCTGAAGCGCTGCGGCATTCTCTAAATCCCGCAATTTAAAAATTATAATAAGACCGCTTAAAAACCGGTCTTTTTTTGTCGTCCGAAACAGGCGTGACATTCCTGCCGCAAATGACACTTGACGGGGCTGTTCATTAATTATTTTACTTTATTGTTTTAAGAAAATATGATAATAATTATTGTTTTTTTATGAAAGACGCAGTATAAGATAGATAAGAGGGGTGTATTTATGCGTTTTTACCATTGCATGAGCAGAGCAGTCAGCAACTGCAAATCTCATATCAGGCTGGTATGGGATATTGCATGCTGCAGTCACTGGTTATGGCTGGCATGTTTCATGCTGATTAATTTCGTCTGTTTACCCCATGCCTATTCTGCCGCCAGCAAACCGGACAAGGTAATATTACAGTTAAAATGGAAACACCAGTTTCAATTTGCCGGATATTATGCGGCGGTCGAAAACGGTTATTACAAGGATGCCGGGTTGGATGTGACAATTGTCGAGGCTCAGCCGGGCCTGGATCCGGCGGAAGCCGTATTGTCAGGCAAGGCTGATTTCGGGATTGCCGGAAGTTCACTTGCGCTTTTGCGCGAAAAAGGCAAGCCAGTGGTAGTACTTGCCGCCATATTCCAGCATTCACCGCTGGTCATCATGATGAAAGATGACGGGGCAATCGCCGATGTCCGTTCTCTAATCGGCAGGAAAGTGATGATAGAACCGCTTTCCGCGGAAGTGATGACCTATCTCCAGATAGAAAACGTGAATCCTGATTCATTGACAATGCTGCCGCATTCTTTTGACATAAAGGATTTAATTGAGAATAAAGTGGATGCCATGACGGTATATACCACTACCGAGCCCTATCACCTCCGTAAACTTAAAATACCTTACAAGCTTTTCCAGCCGTACACTTGCGGCATTGATTTTTACGGAGATTGTCTGTTCACCACGGAAAACGAGATAAAGTTCCATCCCGAGCGGGTAAAAGCCTTTCGCGAAGCCTCCCTGCGCGGCTGGAAGTATGCCATGGACCACCCGGAAGACCTTATTACGATTATCCGCCAGAAATACAACCGCAAGCTTTCACGGGAACAACTGCAGTTTGAAGCAATGGAAATGCGGGCGCTGATTAATCCGAATGTCATTGAGATAGGTTATATGAACAGGTCGCGATGGCAGCATATTGTAGACACTTACAAGAAGGCCGGGCAAATATCAACAGATATTCCTTTGAAAGACTTTATTTATACAACTGCGCCATTTTCTTTCCATCAGAGGCCATATTACGTTGCAATCACTTTGCTGGTGCTGCTGGCCGCCTGCATTGGTTTTGTCGCCATGCGCTTCAGAAAATTCAACGTGATTTTAAAAAATGAAATTGAACTGCGCGACCATGCGGAAAAAGAATTAAAAGAGACCAGAAATATCCTCGAAGCGGCATTCGACCAGAGCCCGGCGGGGATTATAATCGCTGATGCGCCTGACGGCAGGCTCCGGCATTTTAATAAGGCGGCCCGTCAAATCCTCGGCAGTCCCGAGGATGAGGTTGCCATCGGCATGGATATCAAACAGTTTACTCCGGGCGAGCAACTTCTGTACCAGGATGGAACAAAAGTAAAACCGGAAGAAGGGCCGCTGGCCAGAGCAATATTGCATGGCGAGAGTTCCAGCAAGGAATTCATCAGCCGCCAAACTAACCATAATCAGCATACTGTATGGGTAAAAGCGGCCCCGGTGCTGGATGACCGGGGCATAATTAAGGCCGGTATCGCGGTCGTTCTGGATATCACCGAACGCAAGAAAGCGCATCTGGCATTGCAGGAAAGCGAAAAGCGGTTCAAAACAATGGCTGACAATGCTCCTATATTGCTATGGATGTCCGGACCGGATGGTTTATGTTCCTATTTCAACAGCAGATGGCTGGAATTTACCGGACGGACGCTGGGACAGGAATCGGGTAACGGCTGGATCGAAGGGGTGCATCCGGAAGACCATCAGCGCTGTCTTTATACCCGTACCAAGGCATTTAACACCCGTCAGCCATTTGTGACGGAATACCGCATCCGTTATAACAACGGGGAATACCGCTGGATTATGGACTCCGGCGTTCCCCGTTTCAATGCCGATGGCGACTTTCTCGGCTATATCGGTACCGGAACGGATATTACCGACCGCAAGATTGCGGAAGAGGAACTCCGCGAAAGCGAAATCCGCTTCAGGCAGATTGCGGAGAATGCCTGCGATATGATCTGGGAAGTTGACTCGTCCGGCATGTATACCTATTGCAGTTCAGTGGTAAAACATATTCTGGGATATTCCGCATCGGAATTAATCGGTCATAAACATTTTTACGACCTTTTTGCGCCGGAAGTGCGGGATGGACTGAAAACTGTCGTGAGGACGGCATTTGAACGCATGGAGCCATTCCGGCATTTTGTCAATCCATGCATTCACAAGAACGGTAAAACTGTTTTCATGGAAACCAGCGGGATGCCTGTCCTGAATGAAAACGGGATACTCATCGGCTATCGCGGCACCGATACCGATATAACAGACCGTAAAATAGCGGAAAAGGAACTGCGCGAAAGAGAACAATTCCTGCGTCAGGCGGAACATATTTCCCGGGTTGGAGGGTGGAAAGTCAATCCTGAAACAAACAGTTTGTTCTGGACTGAAGGGCTCCGCGCTATTCTGGAATTACCGGCAGAATATCAGCCGGCACTGGAGGAATGGTTGAAGTTTTTTGCCCCTGAATATGTTCCGCTGGTGAAAGAGACCATCTGTAAATCCATGAAACAGGGTACGGATTTCGTAGTCGAGGCGGAAGCCATTACCGCCACCGGCAAGCGGTTCTGGGCTGAAATCAGGGGGTCCGCGCAGACTGACAGCACGGTAGGTCAGCAAATTATGGGAACTTTCCAGGACATAACCGACCATAAACTGACCGAGGATTTTATAAAAGGCGGCCTGTGATGCGAACAGCGGCCGGAGTTCCAATACTCCGGCCGGGATTCAGCTACTTCTTCTGATACCATTCACCCTGGTCATTCTGCAGCCACTGGTCTTTTTTGGCTTTTTCCGCGAGCTTGATTGCACGCCGTTTGCCGACTACTTCCACTGTAGTGCCGTTTTTCGCGGCAATTGCCGCATAAACCTGTTTGCGGTCGTTATTTTCGGTGTCAACGGCGTTTTTGGTGTCGGCGCTGTCGTCTCTCACCTGGAGAAACCCCAGATTATTCTCCCCGACGACTCCGGCGTCCTTCAGTTTCTCGATAGCCGGCAGCCGTTCTTTCATCCTTGCGATAATTTCATCTTTCGTGCCGGCATTTAAATTAAATACAGCGGTCAGCATGGCCATGACAAATAATACTTTTGCGGCGGTACTGATTATTGAATTTGTTCTCATTTTAGCTAACTCCATATACTTTATTTGGTTGCCGGTTCCGTGGTTTTGGCTTTTTCAGCTTCCGTGGTTTTGGCTTTTTCAGCTTCCGCAGTTTTGGCCTTTTTCGCATTATCCACATCGTCGAAGAAATCATCCAGCGCACGGTCTACCTTGACGTTAATGTCAATGGTGATATGGATGGGTTTGATCTCAATCGGCTTGACA
>CAIJKT010000368.1 GCA_903821255.1 uncultured Lentisphaeria bacterium
ATATTACAAAAGGTACGGCAGACATTTCGGCGGCCTGGTGGAAGGCGTTTTCTTTGATGAACCCACCAATGGCTTTGAAATATATCCGTGGTCCACCGGTTTTGCCCGGGAATTTTTGAACGATCACGCTTATGACATTGTCGAAAACCTCGCGCATCTGGCTTATGACATAGATGAGACATCGCCTGCCGTACGGGCGCATTTCCGGGCAACCCAGCATCGGCTGATGACGATGAATTATCTTGAGCAGTCACGTCAATGGTGCAGTGAAAGGAAAGTAATTTTCAGGGGGCATCTGACGCGCACCGAATGGCTTTCGGTGAATGCCGCATTGTGGCCCAACGAATTGCGATGCTATAAATATGTTGATATTCCTTGTTGTGACCCGCTCGGCAAGGCTTACGGGTTCAAGGATACCGCCGCCTATCACACCGGCATAAAAGTTGTTTCATCGGCAGCGCATATTTTCGGCAAGGAGCTGGCTGGCAGCGACTGTCTGGCGGTCATCGGCGATGAAGTTTCATTGCGCGACCTGAAAGGAATGCTGGATTACCAGATGGCGCTGGGGATAAATTTCTTTGTCATGCACGGTTATTCATATTCGGTTGACGGACCGCGCAAAGACGAGGTGCCGCCGTCTATTTTTTATCAGCACAGCGAATGGAGTTACATGGACAGCCTCTCGGAGTATGTGAAAAACGTATGCGGCAGGCTTTCCGGAGCCATGCCCGTCTGCAACGTCCTTATGCTCTATCCGTCAACCAGTCTGGCATGTCAGCAGAAACCTGACAGCGCCTGGATGCGCCTGGAAGATGAAAAGAAAATTCATGTGCTGGTGGATGATTTGCTCTCGGCGCAACGCGACTTTGATTTTATCGATGAAGTCACCCTCGGCGAACTGGTTTCAGATGAAGGCATTTTGAATCATCATAATAATTATGGCGCAATCGTGCTGCCGTATGTGAAATTCATTCCTGAAGATACGGCCCAATCGCTGTATCGCTATGCCGCAGCAGGCGGCAGGGTCATTCTGATTACGGACATACCGCTTGTCCTGTCCGCCGAACCGCAACCAATGAACATCAATGCCATGAAGCTGGTTAACGGCAATCCTGCTGATCTGCTGCCGCCGGTTGCAGAGATCAAAGGCAATGGCGCAAAAGATATTTTCGTCAGCAAATATCTTGAAGACAATAAAAATCTTTTCTTCCTGTACAATCGTTCAAAAAATGTTTTCTGCGGCTCCTGCGAAGGGATTGCCGTTGAAATCCCGCCAGTCTCAGGAATTATGGTTGACGCTGGTTACAGCCTTGAAAACTCTCAGGAAAAAATCATTGAGTTAAACAGTGACTGGCAGGTGGAATTCGGCGAAAATCAGCTTGCCATGAATTTCATGCATGTTTTCGCGGATGCCGAGATTGAGAATGCCGACTACGGACCGGGTAAAACTTATAATCTGATGATACGCGAAAAAAATCCCGCCCCTGCCGGCAGTGCGAAGGTCATGTACCGGTTCCGCTTTACCAGCTCGGGCAATATTTCCGGCGCAAAAATTGTGATGGAGGAAAGCTCTGTGTCCGGCACCTGGAAACTTTATGTAAACGGAGCGCTTGTAGACAAATGGGCGAAAAAGCGTTTTTATGATTGCAATAATATCTATGCAGATATAAAATTAAAAGAGGGGAATTCGCCGCTGGTCAACGTAATTGATATTTTAACCGATGGCGGGGTGTTGCAGGAAATGCCGTATCTGTACGGGAATTTCAAATGTTCGTATCCGCACGGGCACCGGTCATTCCCGGACATTTCCGCAACGGAAAAAGTTTTTGAAGCCGGAATC
>CAIJKT010000369.1 GCA_903821255.1 uncultured Lentisphaeria bacterium
AAATATGAAGGCGCAGGGATTGATACTTCGGCGTCTGCTTCAGGGAAGCAGTCGCTGCGGATTCCCAACCGGTATGCCGACCAGTTCCGGATTTTCGCCCGGGAAGTCAAGCTGACGCCCGGGAAGGAATATACTTTTTCCATCGCGCTGAAATCGGATGCACCCGGTGCAGCAGCGACGGTCAATCTGGTTTCAGCATCGGTTTCAGCCGGCTGGCATGGTGCGGAAAAGAAAATCAAAGTAACCGGCCAATGGCAGCGCTATTCGTTCAGCATAAAAGTGCCTGCCGACCGCAAACATCCATATTACAGCCTTTTGATCTCCTCCGGCTTTGAAAAGGATGCCGCCGCCGGAACCATGTGGATTGACGACCTGCAACTCTCGGAGGGCGGGGAGCAGCCGTACCGGTCATTTTCCGGACTGGAGCTGGCCGCCGCCGCCGTTAAACCGGTATATTTTGCCGGAAAAGATCAGCAAGGTGAAATCGCTGCCGTATTGTATAACAATTCCGGCCGGGAACTCAAGGTCGGATATAATCTTGAAATGATTGCCGACAATGCGGGAAATCATCCGGAACCGGTTTATGGCGAAAAGCGCTCCCTGGCAAGCGGGGAATTGATGCTGGCGCCGCACGAGCGTAAAGTCATCAACCATCCCCTGCCGCTGAACCGTCTGGGGGCATTCATCATCAATCCGGTCGTTCAATGCGATGCTCCGGTTTCAATCAATGCCGGACAGGTTGCCATTGCCGGAAAATATGACCGCAAGCCGTTGTACCTGGACCGGACTTTCTGCGTCGCTTTCAATCAAGGCGGGGGCGGCGGTTTCGTTGATCCGCCGAATTACGGAGAAGCAGGAAAAGGCTACCGTACGGCAGTCGGCATGGACGAATATCTAAGCATGATGGGAAATATGGGCTGCCGCCTGTTCCGCGACTGGGATTATCCCGCTCCGCTCTTCAAGTGGAGATTGATTGAAAAAGAAAATGGACAAATGGATTTCCGCAACATCGACATCGCGGTGGCGGCAGCGGCAAAACACGGCATCGCAATACTGCCGGTGCTGGGCGATTTCCAGAAAAAACATATGCCGGAAAAGTATGCTGCCACTGCGAAGCCAGCCGCTGATTATGACGGACGCATGGGCTCATTACAGGGGAAAATCTATCTGCCGCCGCTGGAGCCGTGGTTGAAATATGTCCGCCAGGCGGCTGAACGCTATAAAGGAAAAATAACTCATTACGAAATCGCCAATGAGCCGAACCTCTATCTTGCACCGGCGGATTATCTGGTTTATCTGAAAGCGGCAAATGCAGCCCTGAAAACGGCCGATCCCGGCTCAAAAACCGTGGGGTTCTGCTCCACCGGCGACTTGGGCGGTGCGCTGTCCAAATATCTTGATCAATGTTTCAAGGCGGGCGGATTGAATGATACCGACATCGTCTCTTTCCACCCCTACGACGCTCCAGATTTATACAGTGTCAATCCCGCCGACCGGCAGATCGATGAATTAAAGGCTTTGCTGCAAAAATACAAAGGCGAAAAATATCCGCTCTGGAACAGTGAACTTTATTACCTGACCGGCACTGGCAAAGATCACGTTGAAAAAGGCTTCTACCGGCCATGCGACGCGGCGCACCGGTTTCTTACCGATCTCGGCGAGGGACTGGGGCAATCCATCACCGTTCCAGCCGAAACCGTCTTCGGCAATCCCTGGTCGCCGCATTTTCCCGCAGCCCTGTGCATTGCGTCATATTATCCTAATGCAAATTATGTGGCATACAATGCGCTGGCCAGGTTTTTCGAAGGCGCAAAACCAGTGGAAAAAATCCGCCGGGGCAGCGACAGCATCTGCTACGTCTATGAAAAAGACGGCCGGTATCTGGCTGCATTCTGGAATTACAGCGGAGTGAAAGGACTGACCATAAGTCTGGACGATGCAGGCGGCAAGAGTTGCTTGTATGATCTGTACGGCAATCAAATCGGGCTGAAAAAACAGCCGCTGCCGTTGACTGAAGATCCGTATTACCTGACCTGGCAGGGCGACCGCCGGGAATTAGTCAAGTACCTGCGGGAAGCCGTGATCACCGCCGATAAACCGGTGCAAACCGGAGAAGCAGTCCGGCTGCTTCCTGACAACGGCGTCTGGATTGCCGCAGCCGCAGTGAAAAACTGTTCCGGACAAATGCTCTCCGGCAAGGCCGGAATCCAGGGTGAAGGCATGATCGGGCGGCAGATTGTCGACTTCAACATCCCCGCCGGCAAAACCTCTACAATTATGATTCCGGTAGAGCTGAAAGGTGCCGGACCGCA
>CAIJKT010000370.1 GCA_903821255.1 uncultured Lentisphaeria bacterium
TGGATTATATGTTCATAATTGCCATACTGGAGTGGCAGTTGTATAGTTTTAGTATCTTTATTTTAGACTTCTATGTTATAAACGTTTTTAAAATTGTCATATTAAAAAGCCTGTTTATCAAGCAGTTGCGTTACATGAATGGTCAGGCTCTGCCGTGACCTGGATCGAAAAAAGGTTGTGACGGAGCACAACCCTCCATTGGGTTATCCGCCATAGCAACTGTTCCACTTGTTTTTCTGATTTTCCGGTTCCCATTCTGACTCCTGTCTCCTGACTTCTGACTTCCCTGTCTTTTGGGTTGCGGGCAAAGCCCGCCTTAACTAAAAACGTTGTCGGAATAAAACGCAGTTTTAATACGGCATTGCAAATTGACGCGGCAGGTTGGCTCAGCCATAAAACCACCCGGGTCAACTGGACGTTTAACTCCTATTGTTTTTCGTTGATCCTCAAAGGATGCGGCACTTATAGCTACCGGGGAAAATTGTATGAAGTCAAGGCCCCGTGCGTAATTACCCAGTGGCCTTAAGAAATGATGGACTATGGTCCGGAGACAAACTGGGAGGAATTCTTCATCATGTATCCTGAATCCTCGGGCGCCGCGCTCAGGGAAAGAAAATTATTCAATGACGGTACGTTTATGTGGAATATCAGTGAGACCTGGCACATCCCGGAAGCCGTGGAAACAGCGAAACAACTGATGATGCAGCCGGATTACCCTGGCAATGCCGACCGCATTGATCATCTTTGCGAATGGATGGTATTGGAAAGCTTGATTGAAAGAACCGGAATATATACCGGTAAATACGAACGGCAAATTCATGAGACTGCAATGCGGATCACGCTGAACCCTGAGCTGTATTATGATTTTGACGCCATCGCCGACGAAATGGGCGTTTCCGCCGCTACTTTCCGTCGTTACTGGCTGTTGTATATACAATTGCAGCCCGGCGAATTTCTGATTGACCGCCGGATCAGAAAAGCCAGACGACTGCTGACAGAGACAACGATCAGGATCGGCGAGGTCGCCGCCCAGGCCGGCTTCAGTGACCAACTGTATTTTTCCCGCCGTTTCCGTCTGGAAACCGGCATGACCGCCTCCGCCTACTGGCGGGTCAACAGCGTCCTGCTATTTAATGCCATGAAAACCTGAGCGACTGGCTGCAGGTGTCTCTGCCAGACTGCGCAATCCAGGTTAAATTTCCGCCGCGCAGAAAATGCCTTTTTCGAGGAGCGAATATTCAGATGCGTTTCATTGGCTTATCGAAAACACACTTCACCTTCGGCGGCCTTGGATGGTTCGAGCATTATTTCGACTTCCTGAAGGCCGAGGGCGTTTTGCCGGAATATTTCCGGAAAGTGGCGGAAAACTGCTGGCTGGTGCTGAACCCGCATTCCAAGGCGATTTCGCTTAGCGACTTACAGGTGCCGGTCAGCAATTCCTTTGCCTTTTCCACTCTTAAACTGATGATGTACCCAATGGTGGAATAGCCGGTGTGAGTGCGCATTAACAGATTCAGCATACTTTTGCCGTAACCAGTCATTTTCTCCATATCGGCAACTGTCCACGGTCGAATAATGTCAGAAATTATTTTCTGCCTGATCTGCTTAATGTCAAATGTACTTTTTCTTATGAGTTGCGAAGTTGACGCTTTGCTGGCAATATCACATAAAAGTTCATCCAGCAGACGATTGACGCGCGATATTTTCCAAACGTTATCAGAGAAAAATTCTGCCTCAAGCTGGCTATAAAGTTGCTTGATGAATATGTCGCCGGCAAAATATGGCGCAGGAGAATTACGCAAAGTTTCACCGAGCCAGCGTTGCTGTTCAATCGGTATATTGCTCCAGGCGCCCAGCACCAATCCGTCCTGTGGAGAAAAAATTTCCGGTCGGATAATAATCCAGGCTAGTTCGCCGACATCCATGACATCATTGGAGCCGCCATGACGCTGCCACGGCAAAGTGAA
>CAIJKT010000371.1 GCA_903821255.1 uncultured Lentisphaeria bacterium
GAACTTCAGCGGCATTTCCAAAGCTATCTGCGGCAGCGACCTGATGGCGAACACCGCCGCCGCAGGAGCAGTTTTCGCGTTGCTGGGATATAATCCGGACTTACTGAAAAATTACCTGAATAAAGTTTTTGCGAAAAAAGGCGACGATATTATTGCAAAAAACTGTCAGGCGGCGCTAGCCGGTTATAATGCCGCGGCAGAAAAAAATCTCAAACTGTCCGCTCCCGCCGCCGGAGCCTGTCAGTTCGAACAGTTGATCAGCGGCGCGGATGCCGCCGGACTCGGCGCGGCGACCGCCGGCGTCAAATTTGCGACGGCATACCCGATGTCTCCGTCCACCGCCACCTTTAATTATATGGCAGCGGTATCCGGCAAATACGGCATCGTGGTGGAGCAGGCCGAAGATGAGATCGCCGCGGCAAATATGGTCTGCGGCGCGGTTTATTCCGGAATTCCGGCGATGACCACGACCAGCGGCGGCGGCTTTGCGCTGATGTGTGAAGGTCTGTCGCTGGCCGGCATGATGGAACTCCCGCTGTTCATCCTGCTGGCGCAGCGCCCTGCCCCGGCAACGGGTATGCCGACGCGCACCGCCCAGGAGGATTTGAAGTTTGCGGTAAATGCCGGACACGGCGAATTTCCGCGCGCCATTTATGCGCCGGGCACACAGCAGCAGAGTTATGATCTTGTCCGGCTGGCAATCGAGACCGCGCACCGTTATCAGACGCCGGTTATCATGCTGACCGATCAGTTCCTGCAGGATGCCGAAAAAAACATCGCCCCTTTAAGTGAGAAGTATAATCCGGTGGACCGCCATCTATGCGACAACAGCAATCCCGGCTATCAGCGTTACGAATTGACGGCAGACGGCGTTTCCCCGCGGGCCGTTCCCGGCGGTGAAGCTATGGTTGTCTGCGACAGCGACGAACACACGGAGGAAGGCCATCTGTCGGAAGATTTCAGCGTCCGGATCGCCATGCAGAAAAAACGCATGACCAAAACCGACGGGCTGCTGGCGGAATTTGTGCATCCTGAATTTTTCGGCACGGTCGATGCCAGAATCACCCTGATTTGCTGGGGTTCCACTTACGGTCCGTGCCGCGAAGCGGTGGAGCAGCTCAACCGGGAAGGCCACGCCGCCGCCATGCTGCACTTTTCGCAGGTCTGGCCGCTGGACCGGAAACTGTGCCGCGGGTTCCTGGAAAAATCACGGCGGGTAATTGTCATCGAAGGCAACTACACCGGTCAATTCGCCGCGATTCTGCGCGAACAGGAAATCAGCAGCAGTCATGAGCTGATCACCCGCTATGACGGCCTGCCGTTCACCGCGGAATACATTGTCACGGAGGTGCTGAAATGAAAAATATAGCCGTTGCCGACAAACAACCCGCCTGGTGTCCCGGATGCGGGAACTATCCGATCCTTAAAACGCTGGACGAAGCGCTTAACGAACTGAATATCGACCGCCGGAAACTGGTGCTGGTCTCCGGCATCGGCCAGGCGGCAAAACTGCCGCATTACACGAAAGCAAATATTTTCAACGGTCTGCACGGACGCGCCCTGCCCGCCGCCACCGGCATCAAAATCGCCAACCATGAACTGGAAGTGGTCGTGACTTCCGGCGACGGCGACATGTACGGCGAAGGCGGCAATCATTTCATTCACGCGCTGCGCCGTAATGTCGGGTTGAAGCTTTTCGTTCATGACAATCAGGTCTACGGGCTGACCAAAGGCCAGGCTTCGCCCACTTCCGACCTGGGCTTCGTCACCAAAATCCAGACTAACGGCGTCATCCTCCAGCCGTTCAACCCGCTGGCGCTGGCAATCGTCGAGGACTGCTCGTGGGTGGCGCGCTCGTTCAGCGGCACGCCGGAGCATTTAAAGGAAATGATGAAAGAAGCGCTGAACCACCGCGACGGCATGGCGCTGCTGGACATCCTCCAGCCATGTTTCACGTTCAACCACCAGAACACGTTCAAATGGTACAGGGAACGGGTGCGGCCGGTCGATCCCGCGCAC
>CAIJKT010000372.1 GCA_903821255.1 uncultured Lentisphaeria bacterium
CTTGTCTGTCTTGTATCCGGCTGTGTGTCGGACATGAACATGATTGTGGCCAAACCGCCGGTGAATCCGCAGAAACTTGGACACGTTGAGGGTACTGCCACTGGAAGTCTCTTATTTTATTGCATTCCAATCGGGGAGAATTCACGAACCAGACGAGCCTATGCCAATGCATTGGCGAATGCTCCCGGAGCCACCTCCTTGACAAATGTGACGCTCCAGGAAGACTGGAATTGGTGGTTTTTGGGTACATCAAAAATCGTCACAATCTCCGGGGAGGCTGTAAAATGAGCATTAGAATATCAGTATTCCTAGTCACCGCCGCTATTTTAGCGTCAATCGGTTTTGGCTGTACTGGAGACAAGGTACAATTTGCGGATGCTCCAATGGATAAACTGGATTTATCACAAGGGCATAAAGTAACAGGGCGCGCGTCTGGACTTCAACTATTCGGTTTAATTCCGATTGGTGTCAACGAAAGACAAGAACGCGCATATGAACAGATGAAGGAAGCGGCCGGAGATGATTTTGTGACAAATGTTAAGATACAGGACGTATGGAAGTACGTTGTTATTGGCATGAAATACAACACAATTATAACCGCAACCGCTTATCCGGTCAAGGGGAAAGGGCCCAATACCATGACTCATAAGCTTGAGGAACTCAACTCCTTGCGCGAAAGTGGTAAATTGACAGATGCAGAGTACAGCACCGCAAGGAAAAAAGTAATTGGCAATTAGCATTTAATATGCATAATTTGAAAATAGATTCATAATATATAGAAAATGCCGTTTATAGTATTTTTCAACTTCAGCAAATAATGAGGATACAACTATGTGCCATACTCTTTTTCAAATGAAACGCTATGTTCTGCTGCCTTTAATGTTTGTGCTGATTGCTATCGGCGGCTGCCGGTCTGTCACTGTCGCTGAGGTGAGGGACGAACCATTTTTTGCTGCCGCAAAAGATGCCGACCTGAATCAGATAACTCAAAAGATCCTTGAGGTGGGCAGGCAAAGACAGTTCGGCATGAAAGTTATTACTTCCGGACATATTGAAGCGGTTTACTTCCATCGAAATGCCAGAGCAGTCATGGATATTAAATATACCACGGAACATTTCTCCATAATATACAAAGACAGTACCGGTCTTAAGTATAATCCGGCGGAACATACCATCAGCTCTCATTATAATACATGGGTGAAAAATTTGAAAATTGATATTTCCAACATTTATCCGCTTTCACCATCCGCAGGTACCGCTTTGCCGAAAAATTAAAATAATACCAGGGCGGAGTTGATGCCGCCGAAGCCGGAGTTGACGGACAGCATATAGCCGTCTGAAACGGCGGTTGCGGAAGATGAGACCCAGCCAGTTGCATTGTCTTCAGGCGATAGCGTCAGCGCGTTGGGAGGGATTTGGGCGATTTTTTTCGCATTGCAGGCGACTATCAGTTGCACCATGCCGGCGGCGGCAATAGTATGTCCGGTACCCCACTTGACTGAAAATACCGGTCGCGGTTGCTCAAAGACTTGATGAAACGCCGCAAGTTCCATGGTATCGTTATATTGAGTTCCTGTTCCGTGGGCGGCGATAAATGAAATATCCGATGGCGTTATTTTCGCAGCCGCAATCGCAGAGCGAATGGCCCGCGCCAGTCCGCAACCTTCCGGATCAGGGGAGGTGACATGGATGGCGTCGGAGGACAGAGACCATCCGGCAATACTGCCGAGATTTTTTTTGTTACCCGGCAGACGCGGAGATTGCAAAACCATTATGGCTGCGGCTTCCCCCAAATTCAAACCGGCCCGGTTTTTGTCAAAAGGACGTGCCGGCTGCTGGTCCAGCGCGCCAAGCGATGCAAAGCCGGAAAAGATAAATTCACTTAATGCGTCACAGGACAGCACAATTGCGCAGTCAGTTCTTCCGGCATCAATATCAGCGGCGGCTCTGGCGACAGCGCATGCTGATGCCGCGCATGCTCCTGAAACAATGATAACCCGGCGTTCCCCGAACAGTTGCTTGACTATTTTTGTCAGCGCTTTGAGATGAGGTTCTCCGGTCGATCCGCTGAGTATTTGCTGCTCCAGCAGGTCTATTGCGCCAATGGTGACTGCCAGGTAAAGCGGAGCTTCGCCGGGCAGTTTGCCGGTGATGCCGGCAAGCCGGCGCAGGATATTGAACAGTCTGGCGTCATCGTCTGCTATTCCCGGGATGGCACCGACAGGATACATCTGGTACAGCGGCACCGGTTTGCTGGATTGTAAGGTGACTGCGGATACGGATGAGTAAAGTCCGTCGAAGAGCGCGGCGCTTCCATCGCCGTAGGCGCTTACAACTTCCGCCAGGGTAATTACAGCTTTAGCGTTTGATGTTAACTTAATCATAAAATGCGCCGGCCAGCCATTTATCGTGAAATGCCGTCAGCAGCGGCGGCGGGAAAATACAAACATGCCCGGTCTCAGTTTCGACAAACATCTGCACCGTATATCCGGTGCAGGCGCAGGAGCCGTCCTCGCCGGTGATTACGAATTGAGTGTTGAGTCTGGCCCCTTCGCACCAGATAACCGAGGCCAGTACCGTAAAACGCTCATTGAGCCGCAGCGGACGGTAATAATCAATATGCAACTGTGCAACTGGCACCGTGACGCCGGCTTCCTGCATGGCTTCATAGGTCAAGCCGCATTTATGGCCGAGTTCGGTTGCCGCCTCTTCAAAAAATGAGACGTAGCGGCCATGCCACACAATCGCCAGCGCGTCAACTTCGCTGAACTGGCAGCGTCTCGCTATGGACGCGCTGACAGGCTCCGGCGCATTGTCCGGCACATTAAAATAATCATTTTTTTTGCGTCGCGTCATCCAGCATATACCTTGCTTTTATATCTGTGCTTCTGGTGTTGTCGGGGGCGGTTGTTCCTTTGCATCTGACGTCAAGCAGTCCGTCGCCATTATCTGTGCAGTTGATGACCAGGGTAAATTCCTGACCGGGCAGGATCGGCTGGAAAAATTTGATGCCGGTGGCCTGCTGCAAACGGCACTTGCAGCCGCGGGTTCGTTCAAGCATATATTTTACCGCTTCAAGCTGACATATGCCGGGAAGAATTGGATTTCCGGGAAAATGTCCGTCAAATATCCTGCTTCCGGAAGGGAAATTGAAGGTCGCAACAATATCGCCCTGCTCATTTTGCGAACAGGA
>CAIJKT010000373.1 GCA_903821255.1 uncultured Lentisphaeria bacterium
CATGATTAATCCCCGGCATTGCATGAACCCGGCACCGGTCACTCCGGCTTTTACCCGCAGGCACAATAATCCATTCCGGGAATGGATCGGAGCGCAAATCCGCGCTGACGGCTGGGCGTATGCCTGCGCCGGGAATCCGGAGCTGGCGGCGGAGTTCGCCTGGCGCGACGCGTCCTGGACCCATACCGCCAACGGCATTTACGGTGAAATGTTTGCGGCGGCAATGATTGCAGCCGCATTCGTTGAAAGCGACCCGAAAAAACTGGTTGAAATCGGATTGTCGGAAATTCCGCGCAACTGCAAGCTGGCTGAAGCGGTGCGCGAGGCGCTGACCTGGATACCCAAATGTAAAACATTCGAGCAGTTCATGGAAAAGATGGAGAAGAAATATGCCGGCATGAGCACGGTGCATACGGTCAATAATGCCTTGATCGTCGTGATGTCGCTGTTCTACGGGAAGATGGTTCCTGACCGCAGCATCTGCGTTTCCGTCATGGGCGCACTGGACACGGACTGCAACGGCGCGACCACCGGTTCAATCGTCGGCGCGGCGGCCGGACGCAAAAACTTCGGCGGCAAACTGGCCGCGCCGCTGCACGATACTGTCAAGCCGCTGGTTTTCGGCTTCCAGACCTGTACCATGAAGGATTTGGCGGAAAGAACTTTATCCATTCATAAGAAAGTATCGGCTTCCGCGGCTGAACACAAAAAATAAGTCCGCCTTCCGCAGGAGAACTGGCAAATTTGTCCGGATGATTGTAATGTTATATCATATACAATTTCAGGGCGGAAAATATGCCGACAGAACTTGAGCTTTGGGAAAAAAAATTTAAAGAGATTCTCGAAGAGATAGACGCCGAGCTTGAAAAAAAGTTCGGCGGACTTTTTCATCGCAAAACGGTCCGGCCGGCGGCCGGCAATACCGCGAACCCGCAATATGACGGACTTTTTGAGGTTCAGGCCACATACACCGCCGGCTTCGGTTCCCGGTACGGCGAAGGCTATGCCGTGGAGGTCCGCTGGGCAACCTTTGATGATGTTTCGGAAACCACAAAACTCGAGGCGGAAACTATTGCCGAAGAGATTCTGAACAGGCGGCTTCCTGAACAATTTCCCGGTAAAAACCTGAAAGTCGTCCATGACGTTTCAGGCATGAAAATAACCGGCGATCTTTCGCTGAAATAGCCCGTCTTATACCTGTTTTTTCATAGCCTGTTTAATTTCCTGCATCTTCAGAGCCTCTGTCATTTTCCTGTAATATTCGTCCAGCGGATAACAGCCGGAAATCAGGCCGTTGCGGGGCGCGGTGGTGCAGTCGCCGAACGTGCGGCAGATATGTCTGCGGTCGAGTTCTTTTCCGGCAAGTGAATCGGCGCAGATTTCCGGATATGACAGCACCATGCGGCCGATGCCGATGAAATCCGCCATACCGTTTTCCACGACATATTCGCCCACGTTCGGCAGCCATTCCTGCAAGTAAGTATAGCCGGAACCGATAAAAACGATACCGGGACATTGTTTTTTAACTTCGGCAACGCAGTTGATCTGCCTGGCCACTCCGGCCAGCGGATCTTCCGGCGGCAGATAGCCGTCGCTGACAGGATAGTATGCCGGGCGCTGAATATGCGGATTGTAATATGGGCTGCCGACCGTGGTGCAGATCATTTTTATCCCCAGCGATTCGGCCAGTTGGATAAATTTAACTGTTTCAGTCAAGTCCCGGCCCAACCCGGTGCCATCGCCGCCGAACGCGTATTTATATGGTCCATCCCATTGCATCGGGCGGCCGACATTGCTCTCGCCTTTCTCAAAAGGGAACCAGTCAAACAGGCTCAACCTTACCGAAATATCCAGCCCTGGAACTTCGTTTTTTATGCCTTCAACGATTTCCCGGAAAAAGCGGGTGCGGTTCTCAAAACTGCCGCCGTATCTGCCGGGGCGGTCAAACGCGCTGAGAAATTCATGGCCCAGATAGCCGTGCGCGTGTTTGACATCGACAAAATCAAACCCGGCTTTATGCGCCAGTTTCGCGGCCTTGATGAAATGCGCAATAATATCTTCAACCTCGGCATCGCTCACCACGCACGAGGCGTCGTTGTGAAATTTATTGTCCAGCAGCGGATGCGAATAGGCTGTCCGCGATTCCAGTTTTTTGTCATCAGCCGGGTGAGAATATCTGCCGGAATGGGTAATTTGCAGACCGGCATAAAGATCATCGGCGGCGCCGAATTTTGTTTTGTGACCGGCGGCCATTTTACTCCGGAGAGCGGCAATGCCGCCAACGGTATCATCGCTGATCATCATCTGCCTGGTATTGCTGCGCCCGGAGGGCATTACGGCGGCGGCTTCGCAGCCGTAGATCAGTTTGGCGCCGCTCTGCCCGAAACGCATCCAGCGGCGTTCGGTCAGTTCGCTCGGTGCGCCGTTGCCGAGACAGTCCCATCCTTCCATCGGCAGGATGCACCAGCGGTTGCCGATAGTGCGCCCTTTGTAATCCAGCGGACGGCCCAGCGGAGAAGTTTCTCCGGAGCGTGTTTTCTCCACAAAGCCCAGGTTGATATTCAAGCTGCCGATATGCTCCTTGAAATCCGCCGCGGTTTTAATGGACGACATTTTACGATATTCGCAGCTCATGAGTAATTCCTCCTAAAACCGGTTGTCTTTGCGCAGATGAATGATGATTATTTCGCTTTTTTCAACAGCTTCATAGGTGTGAGCCAGCAGCGCGTCAAACTGAATCGAATCGCCGGCGGATAACTCGTATTTTTCATCCGGCAGATAAAACCGGAGTTTTCCGGACAGCACCCAGCACAATTCATAATCGTCGCGATGCAGGTGCGGACGGGATACTTTGGCCCCGGCGGGGGCTTTTCCGTGGAGGCATTTTATGTTTTTATAAGTAATCTCCGAGAATGTGAATCCTTCCGACACATGCCGGGTCGCAACACACTGATGGGCGGTCCGGTTTTCCGCCAGCGCGATCAGGTCGGAGGCGGTGATGCCGAAAACTTTTGCCAGGCGGAAGATCGTCTCCAGTTCGGCAACGCTCTGATTGCGTTCCAGCTTCGAAATAACCGAGGCGGAAACTCCGCTTTTTTCAGAGAGATCCGCAATGTTCAGATCTTCCCTCTTGCGCAAATCCCGGAGGATTGAAAAGTCATACATATTATTGCTCATAATTTTATAACCCTTTTTCTGCAGAGTCGAAAATTCTGCCCTCGCGGTAATCCGCCCAGGCGTTTTCAAACCATGCGCTGCACTCAGGCAGCGGACGGCGATGCACCCATTCGTGACGGACTGCCCCGTCTTCAGACGCAACGGTTTCAAGCACTTTGTCGCGGAATGACTCATTTTCCGGCGCGAAGCGCCATTCATCACCAAGCATCGGATGCGCCGCAGTTCCATTTATATCCATCACCATCGCCGAACCGCGCGAACCGGCCCCGCTTTTTACCTGGGCCAGCAATGCTTCAAGATAAACCACGTGCGCGAAACACAGTTGCATGTTGCGCATGGCCTCAATCATCTCTTCGGCGGAGCTGAACGCGATGCCCTCTTCGCTGATCCGGCGATACTGGGCACGGGCTTCGGACAACGCTGATTCAAGCTTCGCTTCGGAACGGATATGCGAGCCGGCTTTGGTCATTCTGCTCTGGAACTCATCCCTCACCGCCTGCCAGTTATATTTGGAACCGGAACATTTTTCCAGCCAGGCGGAGCAGTCATCCAGTCCGGTTTTCGCTGCCCGGCAAAATGCGGTATCGTCAAGCGTAAAATCCATATAGCGGCCGGCAATGTAATCCGCCGCGCGAAAACCGGCCACCTGACCGGAATTCAGCGCCGAGCCGCCGGGCCGGTAAACCCCGTGGGAGCCATTGACTTCGCCGACCGGGAAAAGATGTTTGACGTTCAGCGACTCCCACCAGTGATTGCCGGCGAGCCCGCCGTTATTATGCTGGGCACAGACCGCGATCTCAAGCGGCTCCGCCACCAGATTAATGCCGTGTTCCTCGTAAAGTTTTATCGCGTCCGGATTCATCCTGCGGAGGCGGTCTATCGGCAGTCCGAACAATGCATTTGATTTTTTCAGATATTCAAATGCTTCCGTTTCAAGCTCCTCGAAATTCATTCCGGAGCTGTTGCGGCGGAAATCCATGAACACTCTGCGCCCTTTAAGCGCGGTCTCGATGTAAACCAGAATATCGACAATGGAAGAACCTCCGGCAACTTTGCGCGGATCGAACGGCCACTGGTAGCCTTTAAGGAAAACCGCAGTATTCATTTGTCCTTCAGTCGTAAAATACGGCCGCAGAAATTCACATTCATCGCTGACGCCGTCAGCCGCCGTGGAGATCATGCGCGGAAGCACCTGCATATAGGTCCCGGAGACGTTCCAGCGGAACTTGATGGAGGCGGTCCCGTATTGCGATTCAGGCAGGCTTTGCGCTTTCACTCCGGCTTTCAGCGCCAGGCCGATCGCGCCGGTGTGAACATTTGGATAAACGCTGGTTTTATACAGTCCGCCAGGTCCGCCGACTGCGAAAACCACGTTTTCCGCGGCGTATGCCTCGAATGTGTTTCCGCCGTTTTCCGTATGAACGGCGATCGCCCCCGCAGCCCGTTTCGAATCACCCTCCCCGGAAGTCAGCAGATTGACCGTAACGCGGTTTTCCCGGACACTGATGTTCCGCCGGCGGATTTCGTCAATCAGCATCCGGCACATTTCACGGGAAGTATAGGGGCCGAAAGAGGTGGCGCGCTGCCGCGGGTCATGGTCGGTCTTGTAGCCGACAAACTGGCCGAAACGGTCCTGCGGAAATTTCACGCCGAGGTTTACCAGATTAAGAAACGCGCGGGCGGAAAGGCTGGCTTCCACCAATGCGAGATCGCCGTGCATGGACCCGCCGCCGAAAAACGATTTCGCCAGTTCCACCGGAGAGTCCGGCTCAGCGCCGTAAAGCCCGAGCTTATAATAAGTCTGTTTATCGCTTCCGGTGTTGATGGAAGTGCCCATGCCCAGCCCTTCGGTGATGATAAGCAGATCCTTCACTCCGCGGGCATGCAGTTGAACTGCCGCGTTAAGCCCGGCGGCGCCGCTGCCGATAACCAGCGTATGAACTTTGATTACCGGAACTTCCTGACCCTGAATTTTTAATTTTTCCGCCATATTGACAACCTCCGGTTTAATATTACAATACGTCAATGGTCATGCCGCCGTCAACATTGATGACCTGTCCGGAGGAGTAGGCAATATCGCCGCGCACCATCATCGCCACGGCACGGCCGATATCCTCCGGAAACCCCCAGCGTTTTTGCAGGCAGAGGCCTTCGGCAATCAGCTTGTCGTATTTCCCGGTAACCGCGGCAGTCATGTCGGTACTGATTATCCCCGGCCGGATTTCGTAAACCGGAATATTGAATTCGCCGAGCCTGGCCGCCCACAACCGGGTAGCCATGCTGATACCGGCCTTGGAAATACAGTATTCGCCGCGTGACGGAGACGCCACCGTCGCCGAAACCGAAGACATATTGATAATACAGGCCTCGATCTCAGGAGCAGATTTTTTCTGCTCAACCAGATAATTAGCGATCAACTGCGTGAGAAAATAAGGCCCCTGGAGATTGATGCGCATAACTCTTTCATAACTTTCTTCAGTCGCTTCCAGAATGTCCGCCCTGACTGCGGGCGCTACTCCTGCATTATTGACCAGCACATTGAGCCTGCTGAACCGGGATTTAACCGCCTCCAGCATATTCTTTCTGGCTGCCGCATCCGTAATGTCGCAACGGCAATACAGCACTTCCGCTCCGAGCGTTCTCAAATTATCCATGTTCGTTTGATAATCGCTTTCGTTCTGGATATCGCAGATGACCAGATCACAGTTTTCCGCCGCCAGTTTACAGGCAATTCCATAGCCGATGCCGCGCGCACCGCCGGTAATTAATGCAATTTTCTTCATTTTATCCAGCCTCATCAGTTTAGTTTTTTTACTCAGGCGAGAAGTGTTACCGCGTCGCGAACCAGTTGCTCAATTTTATCCCATTCTCCGGCCCTGATGTCCGCGGAAGTCCCCAGCCAGGTTCCGCCTGCGGCAATGACTTCAGGAAGCTCGAGATAGTTCTTTATATTATCACTGGTGATGCCGCCGGTGGGAATTAGCTTGATCCCGAGATGCCGGTACGGCGGAATGATCGCTTTCAGCATCTTGACGCCGCCAGCCGCCTTTGCCGGAAAAAATTTCATAACTTTGACTCCCAGTTCATATGCCTGTTCAATATGCGTCGGACAGGAAACTCCAGGGAAAAACGGGAATTTGCTTTTAATCGCGTCGCGAACAATAGTCGGATTAAACCCGGGAGCAACAGCAAAGGCCGCTCCGGCGTTGATCGCCAGATGCAGATCGCAGACATTCAGCACGGTTCCGGCGCCGATGACCAGTTCCGGAAACTTTTTTGAGGCTTGACGGATAATCTCCCCCGCAGCGGCCGTCCGGAAGGTAATTTCCGCAACCTTCAGCCCGCAGCGGTCAAGCAGTTCACACATTTTCAGACCGTCTTCAACTTTTTCGATTGCCAGCACCGGTATAATTTTAAACTGGCTTAATTTGACGGCAACGTCTTCAACTCTATCATCATAGTAAGACATTTTAACACCTCCTTAGTTTTCTTTTAGAATATAATATATGATAAATTATAATGTCAAAGAATATTTTTTGCAAGACCCGAGAACAAAAAAATTCTATTTTAATTTTATACTGAGGGAAATGCCGCTATGACCGCCTAATACGCCTGTATGCTCAATAAAGCCTGAAAAAACGCTATTTTCAGCAAAAAATCACGAGTTGTTTAAATCATTTTGTTTTTTGAGTTTGCATTACACAATTTTACGGTTATTGTTATTTCAATTCGCCTGCTCAAGCCTGCTTCAAGGTTGGGCAAGCAAAAACAATAACCTCAAAAGGGGAATGGTAAAATGAAGCATTCATTCTACGACGTGAAGGCGAAGAAGAAAGTACAAGCGGATGTAACCAA
>CAIJKT010000374.1 GCA_903821255.1 uncultured Lentisphaeria bacterium
GGGATGGCCACCCGCTGAAAAAACGAAAAGAAGTAAAGCCCGGTCATCGCCAGGATCATCGCCGCTTCAAATGTTTTTCTGCCGGGCATTTATCCCCCCGATTGCAAGCATTAAAAGATGCTTATTCTTCAACACCTTTTTTCATGCTGGAGGATATATTTTTCCGCATTCTGACAAAACAGGCAATCCCGTTGATATCCAGTGCTTCGGAGTTGTCCTTGTCAAGCATTTCATCTTCCGCGAGAGTTTCCGCGAGGGTTTCCGCGCAGATGTAGGAACTGAAATTGATCAGGGCCGATTTGAATGAATTATCAAGGTTATAGTGAATCGAAATCCTGTCGGAAACTTCCAGCCCGGTATCTTTGCGCATGTTCTGGATTTTACTGACAAACTCCCTGGCGAATCCTTCTTCCTCGAGTTCGCGGGTCAGCATCGTGTCCAGCGCCAGAGTGATGCCGCTCTCAGTGGCGACGGTCATGCCGGGCTTTTCTTCGCGCTGAACGATCAGATCATCCGCGCCGATCGCCATTTTTTCGCCGCCGCTGAGTTCCGCCTGATAAGGCGTTCCGCCCAGGATCAAGCCGATGTCCTGCGATGAAAGGGCGGCGATAAGGGCGGCAGCCTCCTTCATTTTTGGGCCGAGTCTGGAGCCGAGCACTTTAAAATTGGCCTTCGCTTTGCGGACGACCAGGTCATCTTCGCCGCTGCTGAATACTATCTCCTTGACGTTCAGTTCCTCCGCGATGATCGAAGAGGTCGCTTCAACCATCTTCCGGATGGCGTCGTCATTGATTACGATGATCGCCTTTGCCAGCGGCTGGCGCACCTTGAGCGAATGCTGCGAACGCAGGAACCGGCCCAGCGAAACCGAGGTCATGGTGTTTTCCATCTGGACTTCCAGCGCAACGTCGCGGCGGCCGGTGTCAGCCACCGGGAAGTCGCACAGATGCACTGACTCCGGCAGATCATCCGTCCGCAGATTCCGGAATATCATTTCCGTGGTGAACGGAATGAACGGCGCCGCCGTCCTGGCGAAAGTCAGCAGTACGTAGTGCAGCGTCTGATAGGCATCCTGCTTGTCGGAATCGTTCTGGCTTTTCCAGAAACGGCGGCGGCTGCGGCGGATGTACCAGTTGGTCAGGTCGTCAACAAATTTCTCAAACCGGTTGGCCGCCTTTTGCAGATTGTAGCGGTCCATTTCGTATTCAATTTCTTCAACCATCTGGGACAGCGAACTGAGAATCCAGCGGTCCAGCGGGTTCTCCGGGTTCTCCGGTCCGCGTGATCCCGGTTCCGGCTGCCAGTTGTCAACATTGGCATAGGTGACGAAGAAACTGTAAGCGTTCCACATCGGCAGCATGACGCCGCGCAGAACCTCTTTAATGCCGTTTTCGGAGAATTTCAGGTCTTCCGCACGAACGACCTGCGAACCCAGCATGAACAGCCGCAGGGAATCGGCCCCGTAGGTGTCAATCACATATTTGGGATCGGGATAATTCTTTTTGCGCTTGGACATTTTCTGGCCGTCCTCGGCCAGAATCAAACCATTGACAATGACGTTCTCAAACGGCGGCTTGTCGAACAGCGCGGCGCCGAGCACCACCAGGGTGTAGAACCAGCCGCGAGTCTGATCCAGGCCTTCCGCAATGAAATTGGCCGGGAAATTAGCTTCGAAGTGAGCTTTGTTTTCAAACGGATAATGATGCTGGGCATAGGGCATGGAGCCGCTTTCGAACCAGCAGTCGAGCACCTGCGGCACCCGGGTCAGCGGAGCTTTCCCGGTCGGCGAGGGAATGA
>CAIJKT010000375.1 GCA_903821255.1 uncultured Lentisphaeria bacterium
GAATCAATAATAAGATAAAAGTTATCAAACGACGAAGCTACGGATTTAGAGATTTGGATTACTTCTTTCTCAAAATAAAAATGGCAACAGGATTTATTCCAAAGATGAAAGAGGTATACCCATGAAAACACCGAAAGAACCATAATATGTTATATATTATGGAGAATGCAGGCATCGCTTAGTTGGAATGTACAGGTCATCAACAAGGGAATGAGGAGTTCAATCATGAAACACGGAAACTTTGTCTTCACGTTCTTTTTCATCGCCGCCTTTGCGGTCGGGTATACTGCGCGGAGTGAAGAAAGCGCGGAAAAGGTGAAAGAGGAAACGAAAGCGGCAGCGGACTCGGCGAAGGACTATGCTTTTACGCAAAAAACTGAATTTATTGCAAAAATGAAGCGCGAATTAGCCGAAATCAACATCCAGATAGACAAGCTTTCAGAAAAGGCCGGAAAAGCCGGCGAAGCAGGCAGGGATGAAGCCAAATCCAAACTTCAGGCTTTGCGCGATCAGGCGGCTAAATTGAACAAACAGCTTGACGAAGCTAATAATGTCGCCGAGTCCAAATGGAACGATTTCAAAACCGGCTTCAATAAATCTTACAGCGATATGAAAGATACGTTCAAGCAGTCGCGCCAGTGGCTGAGTGAAAAAATAGCTCCTTGATACAAATGTATTTGCGCTCATTGCCGGAAAATAGAAATGAAGGATAAGATCAGTCAGGGTTAATTTTTTTCTGTTCCTGGAATACGGGGAATTTAAAATTTATTGTCAATCACTTGTATTTTTTTTAAAAAGCAATTATAATATTTAATAAGAGAGAATTGTCGCCGCGTTAATTTTTTGCATCAAGTTCATTTAGAAATTTGATGTTTGAATGCCTTCCTGGCAGAAATAACTGTAATACTGCATAACGCGCGTAATAACAATAGCTTGGAAAAACTGAACAGAAGGGATGTCAGATATGCTGTACATTTTAGCAGTCGTTCTGATTGTGCTTTGGCTGTCGGGGATGGTTTCGTCATACACGATCAACGGTTTTATCCATATTCTGCTCGTCATCGCCATTATCGTGATTCTTGTGCGTATTATCAGTGGCAGAAAAGCACTTTAACCGCCACCAACCCGAAAGGAGTATTGCATATGAACACCATCGTCTCAATTGCGTTGCTGGTCGTCGGGATTTTGTTGATCATCCTGGGCGTCAGCGCCTCGGAGTCGTTCAGTTCCGATGTGTCGCGGTTTTTCACCGGTTCTCCTACCAACAGAACTGTCTGGCTTCTGATCGTCGGGATAGTCCTGGTCAGTTCCGGACTATTCGGTACGTTTCGCGGGACAAAGGGAAATTGAATAGCAGCTTCAGATACTTACAGGCGGGGGAGACCCCGCGGAAATGTATAAATACCAATGACGGGAAAAAAGGAGAAGGGGCCGCCCGGTTGAAACTGTTTAGAGAACAAGCATATTGGGGGAATTACCCCGCAACAGCCGGCGACCAAGCCGGACATAAATGAAAGGAACTGCAACATGACTATCGGAACATTACTGCTGATTATTCTGATTCTTCTTCTTGTGGGCGCATTGCCGACCTGGCCTCACAGCAAAAACTGGGGTTACTATCCGGGCGGCGGGCTTGGTCTCGTTGTCCTGATCCTGCTTATCCTGGTTCTTATGGGGCGGATTTAGAGAACTTGCGCAGTAAAATAAAAATGAGGAAAATTTGATGAATGCCATATTCCCCAAACACTGGGCGAAGCGGGCGGACGCCCGTAAAGAAGGCCGGTTCGGTCCTCGAACCATCAATCCCTTCGGCGCGAAATATCATTCTGTTTCGCGCGGGCATGTTGTCGAAATTTCCGCGGAACGCGCTTTCATGCACATCGCAATAAATTACAATAAAACAGGGATGGAGGAAGAGCATGCCTGACAGCACAAAAAATATGGACAGCAGACTGGTGACGTGGGGGCTTCGGCTTTTGACAGTCCTGGCGTTATGTTTCATTGCCGGGTGCCGTATGTTCACAATCAGTTGAGCTAACTCAAACAATAAACAAGAAATAATCAACGAACAAGGAGAAACAACCATGAAGAAGCTAATCGTATGTCTGACCGCTGTTTTGGTTTCAATCGGCGCCATGGCCGAAACCAAACCGATTATCACTGCCGAAACCAAACCGTTCAACCTCAGCATTACTCCGGATGTCGCCATTTACGGACGGAACGTGATGATTGAGGGCTTGACCCTCAGTATCTGGGGCGAGAACCAGCAGACGTCGCTGGCCCTGGGTATTGTCAACGGCTCTTTCGGTAACAGCGCCGGCCTGGATTGGGGTTTTATCCTCAATTACGCGGACAATTACAAGGGCGTAAAGTGGGGGCTGGTCAACTACACGAAAAAGGATGCGCTGGGCTGGGACGCCGGTTTCGTGAACTATACAGAGGGTACCGTGAGAGGATTGTATACTGGCGTGGTGAACTACGTCGACCGTCTGAAAGGCGTGGAGTTCGGACTCGTCAACTATGTTGACAAGGCGGATGCCGGATTCCAGATCGGGATCATCAATATCATTCACAATAACAAAAGCTGGTTCTCCGATCTGCCGAACAGCCTGGCCCCGGGAATGATTTTCGTCAACTGGCGGTTCTAAAATCAAGTAACGCGGCGGATTGCTGCCGGCGCGGTATGACCACCGGCACCGCTCATGCCTCTGACAAAACCGCCATTTTAAAGCGGCCGGGCTTTACTGTGGCAATACCGTCAATCAGAGTGATGACTTGATTGCTCATCAGCTCGGTTAATTTTGCGCTGCCGGGCAGCAGTTCCGGACTGAACTTGATTTTTGCCGTGCAGTCATCGCCGGGGAAAAACAGATAAGTGACCAGTCTGCCTTTTGAACGGCCGCTCTTTACATAGATAAATTCATCGCGGGACGGCGCCGGGCTGATAACCTCGATTGCCGGTTTTACTCCGGCCAGCACGGAGACTTTTTGAATAAAAGATTCGAAGTTCGGATTGCGTTTTTCCAGGTAGGGATTGCCGAAATAGCTGCCCAAATAGATAATCCTGCCTTGTCCGGCTTTGAATTCCGCCGCCAGCACCTGACCGTTAAAGGTGCTGAACACCTGAACCGGCGCATTCACCGACTCTTCCAGCGGAGTAACCCACTGCTCAATATCGAGGAACAATTCTTCATCCAGTTTTAAGGTGATGCCTGCTGTTTCCAGATTGCGCCGTCCGGCCTCGACAATGCCAAACTGAGCGAGAAAACGATCTTCCGGATAGCGGTAAAAACCTTCGCGTCCAAAGGCGCCGCATTCCGATTCAACCAGCAAAGTTCCGCCATTCTGAACAAAGGCTGCGAGCCGCTCCGTCTGATAATCGTTCAGCACATTTGAACGCGGCAGAATAATCAGCTTCAAATGCTGCAAATCATCCAGATGCTGTTCTTCAAGGAAACAGTAGGGAATTGACTGGCGCACCAGCGAGCGGGCGTAACCATTGATGGCATCGCCCATGCGTTTGCCGTCGGCCTCCTGCGCCCACGCCAGATAGTAGTTCTGCGGTGTGAACAATATCCCGATTTCGGCGCTGCCGGGGATGTAGTGATTAAAAATTTCCGCTTTTTCCGCCAGCAGTTTCCCGGTAAATTTCATCGCTTCAAGCCGCTGCGGCGCAAGCCCGTCGCGTCCGGCGAGCCCGAACCCGGCCGATTCGCGTCCGAAGACCTCATCGCGCCAGCACCAGAATAAAATTGTATCGGCGCCGCAGGCCAGACCGTTCCATATCCAGCGCTGCTGCGGGGCGGCCTCCACTTTACCGTAAATATTGAATCCGACGGCGGCCCGTCCGCCCTGTACTTCGCTCAGCCAGACCCGTTTGCCGTTGGCGGCTGATTTGACCATCTCCACCCGGCTGCCGAATTCGGCGTCGTCAATTCCGCCCCATTGCGGAAAACTGGAGCAGCCGATGCCGTCGAGAGTCTCCGCCAGAGCCCAGTCGTTGCCGCGGTCGATCGGATAACCTTTGTCCCAGCCGCGATAATCCGCACTGGGACAACCGCCGTGGGCAGTCACCGGATGCACCTGGTCAATCGCTTTCATCACGGCGCAGCGCCGGGCGGCGTGACGGTTGGCGCGTTCGGTGATGAAATGCTGCCAGGCCATCATTTCGGTGTACGGCCGGTCCGGCAGTTTGCCCGGCGCCACATCCTCCAGGCAGACATAGCGGCGTTTCCAGGCGGCATTCAGCCCGTCGAGTCCGCCGTATTGCTGATCAAGCCATAAATGAAACTCCTGGATAGTATGCGGGCAGAAACAGACCAGATTGTCCGCCTGCACGTTCCAGCGCAGTTCGTTCCAGATATCCCAGCCGTGAAGATGGCCGAGTCCGGCGTAGCGTTCGCCGGTTTTCCGGATGAATTGCGCCATGCGCTCCCATACTGCCGGGTTATCGGTGCAGCCGCCGGGCGTGAGTCCGAAATTGCATTCGCAGCGCAGGCTGGAAATCACTTTATTCCCGAGGTGGTCGATCATTTCGCTGCCGGGAACAATCCGGTGAATCCAGTGCGGTTGAATCTCCGCAATGGTTGAAAGCACCACTTTCAGCTTGTTCCTGGCGGCAATTTCAATCAGGCGGTCGTAATCGTCATAGTTGAAAAAGTCAGGCTTTGACTCCACCCAGGCCCACAGCACCCAGAGTTGAACGGTATCAAGTCCTGCTTCTTTTATTGCTTTAAAATCGTTTTCCCAATATTTCGATTCAGGAAACGGCGCACGGTAGTATTGTACTCCAAGATTCATATTTTGTTCGTCTATAAATTAAGGTTCTATTTTATTAGTATAGTCTACTTTACTTCAGTTTCTGAATATGACAAGAATGCGCCCGCAAAAACTATTATGCGGGCGCCAGTCAGTCCTGGCGGATTATTTTTTAACTTTTACTCCAGCCATGCTGTGCCTGGGAAGATCCAGCACATACGCGCCATCAGCCGGCATTAACGCGGAGGTTTCGATTTCAACTGCTTTTTTGCTCTTGCCCCAGTCATCGAAATTCTGGGTGTCGAGCGATTTTCCCGCAAGCAGGGACACGGTTGCGGCGCCGGCACCCGCGGTTTTCCAAATCACGCGGGTTGCGTGATCCGGGTCCAGATTGATTGCGACAAGATAACGGCAGGCATCGTCTTCGGAGGCGAAGAAATATACGGCAGGCACACGTTCGTCGCCGATGGCAAGGTTCGGAACCGCGCCGGACTGTACGCTCATGCGCTTGTCGCCAAGATTATTCCCCCAAACTTGCAGACCGAGAATCGAGGGATGTGCGAGCGGCTCGCCTTGGGCCATTTCCTTCCTGGGCCAGTACCACAAGGTCTGGATATCGGAAAGAGAATGGACAATGGCGATTTCATTGCGGGTATCTTCCAGAAAGCGGCCGAAATAGAATGCCATGTTGATGCCGTTGCCCAGCATATAGTAATATGCCTTGTCGGGTTTTAATTTTCCGCTGCTGCCGGGTATGGAGGCCCCGAAATTGCACGCCCATTCCGTGATGGCGATGCGCGCCTTGGAGGAAGGATGGCGCTGAAGCGCGTCATACTGTGACTTCATGCCTTCATTCTGCCATACTTTGGCCGTTGTTTCAAGATAGAGTTTCTTTACATCGGTGGTGGACTTGTTCCCGCTGGCGTATGGATGCGGCGCCAGATAGTCAAAGCAGCCGTCGGCAATAGTCAGCAGCGCATCGTTCCAGGATACCGCATCGTTCGTTACCGCTGTGCGGGGCTTCCAGGTCGGGTCGGTTTTGGAGAAGTTGAAGAAACTGTCGGGATTGAACGGCCCGACTTTACTCGATAAACCGCAGGCAATGATTTTGATGGTCGGGTCGACGGCTTTCATCGCTTTGGAATATTCAACGACATATTTGGCGTATTCTTCAGGGAACAGCCAGATCCAGACTTCATTGCCGATTTCCCAGTATTTCACGTTCCATTTATTTTTGATGTTGGCATCCCGCACCCATTCGGCGGCGCGCTGCGCTCCTTTCCGGATCATTTCGATGTTATTGGGATTAATGCGGTTCGCCATCCGGTCAACGCTCATCGTGTTGACTTGAAATATCGGTTCCGCGCCGATGGTCCGGCACATGGTGATAAATTGTGCCGGTGTGATTACCGTGCTTGCGTTGCCGACGATGAAATATCCGGCGGAAGGATCATTCCAGATGTAATGGTCGCAAACGGTTCCGCCCGGAAAACGCAGCATGCGGAACGGAATTTTCTGCCAGGAACTCAGCAGGTCGGGGTCTTTCATTTTCTGCCGGATTGGCGGAGCGAAAAATTCAAGATTTCCGCCGCTGATCAGCCGGATGGGGGTTCCTTCAGGCGAAGTGGTGACGGCAATTGCGTCCGTGGTTTTTCCGGCAGACTCCGCGCCGCTGGCAGTTAATGAACCAATTCCGGCTGCCAGCAGACCGATAAGCCCGTAGCGGATCAAGTTAATACGTTTCATGTGACAACTCCTGTTTTTGTTGTTAATTTGTTATC
>CAIJKT010000376.1 GCA_903821255.1 uncultured Lentisphaeria bacterium
AAGAAACCTCCGTCAAAGGCGGTCAAAGCTTGAAATTGACCAATCAGGGTCCAGTGAAAATTGATGTTGTGCAATATCTGCCGCAAATGAAGCCGAACACCAAATACCGGGTGAGCTGCTATGTCAGAACTGAAAATATCACGCCGGTGGCTAAGCCCGGCGGGGCGTGTATTCGCGTCTTTAGTGACGAGAATCATTTCTTTCCGGCGGCAAACTGGTATACCGGCACGATGCCGTGGGAGAAATGCAGCTTTGAATTCACCAGCGGCCCGAATTCGAATATCAAAAGCAAATCTTATCTGGGTTTGAACATCATCAACGCCGATGGCGCTGCCTGGTTTGATGATGTGAAACTCAGCGAAATAAAATAGTTTTACAGAATCTATAATCTGGATTATTCAGGCTAAGATCAAATAATTATCGCCGGAACACCGGCGATAATTATTTGTGATGCAGGACGATCTATACAAAAAAACAAGGAATTGAAAATCATTAAACCGGGAACACAAGGGCGGTTCTGAATTTCAAGCATATACATTTTTTAAACTTTAAGACATTAAAACTAAATAATGTAAACTATAAAACGGGGAGATTATGATGAAAGCACTATGGCAACTGGTTATAGCGGTATTTATTTCGGCTTCAGCAATAAGTTCATTTGCGCTGCCGTCTTATAATGACGTTCTGCTGGTAATCAATGACAAATCATCTGCTTCGGTGGAAATCGGAACGTATTTTAAAACCGCCCGCCAAATTCCGGACATCAATGTTGTGCATGTTTCCATGACCGACCAGCAGTGCACCGGCAATGAAGCCGGGCAGGCAACAGCAAGTGAGAAAAAAGCCCTGGTTGACGCCATAAAAAACCACATGGCGGCCAACAATCTGACAGGCAAAATAAATTATATCGTTTTAACGCGCGGTATTCCGCTGTATGCCGCAAGCCCTGAGTTTTCAGGCGCCAGCGCCCCGTTCCATGTTACCGACATCTATGTGCTGTTCAATTTATCCGAGTCCGCGGCAGACTACGGCATCCCGGATATTTTCAGCCGGAATAAATACTTTTACTATTACAACCCCGACATTCTCAACAAGGAATTCTCCTCGAAGAAATTCGGTTATTATATCGTGTCGCGGCTGGACGGAGCAGGGATGAATAATATTAAGCAGATGATCGATGACACCGGCGCCCCGGCGTATGCATCGTACAAGCAGAACGGCGGGAAAGCCAAATTTCTTACGCTGCATCAGCAAATTTCCGCTATGGTGAAAAACGAATTGAAGAAACGGAATATAGAATTGGTGCAAGTTCCGGCGAATCCGACCACCAAACAGTTGACCGCTACCATGGATACTGTAGCCAAAGGCCTGATGTTCGCGTTTTTCAATAACGTCAGCAATCCGGGCTATGGCTATGCCGATTTGCCGGTGGATAACTATTTTTACGCCGATGCCGACATGGTTGATCAATATCCGTTTATTTACCGCGGCGCTTCATTCATTCCCGGTTCTTTTGTCACCTGTTTCCGCTCACACCCGTCGCGGCTGATGAACCGGGATAACGGCGGTCTGCTGGCAGCAAATACCGACACCGCCGCAATCACGGACTACCAGAAAGCTTATGACGGCAGCGACATTAAATTCCGCCATCAGACCTGCGTGGCTTATGATCCGGTCAATAATCAGATCTGGTGCGGTACCGGCGAACCTGGCATGAATGTGGTTGAGGGTTTCGATAATAATCACGGGACGAGCGAGTTTTACCAGGAACATATGCGCAATGAAGGCGGCGGCATCGCCGTCTACGATGCCGCGGGCAATATCCTCAATTGGATGAATGCCGCCAATAGTCCGCTGAAAAATAACCGTGTAGTCAAGATGGCTTATGACAAAACTTCGAAACTGATGTGGGTGATACACTACAAAGGGGTTCAATATTACGATCTGGTCAAAAAATCATGGTATGATGTTCCGGCGCTGCAAAATAACTTTGCCGCAGGCTGTTCCATCTATGTTGATCCTTTTGATAGCGACAAGGTTTATTTTTCTTTCTATTACAGCGAAGATAAAGTTTGCTCTCAGCTTAACGGCGCCTCAACTAATATTTATGAATACAGCAAAATCGCTCAAACGGTAAAAGCATACACCATTGACACAGACAGCGCGGTTGTCGGCCTGGCGCCGCAGATGGTAAAAACGTCCGCTAACACGCTGTGGGTTACCAAAGGCCGTTATTATGGTTCATCCAGAAAACCAGCGCTTATCAGGTATGACCTGGCTAAAAGCGCAATAGTGGAGAAATTTATCATCAGTGATCTGATTCCGGAAGTAAAAAATCCTCCGGCTGATCTTAGCTCCATTCTTATCCAGTCGCCGTATGCCCTGGTCGCCGGACCGAATAATACTATCCTGACTCCAGTCGGCTGTGCAATAGCTTATACTGCGGCAAGAACCAGCGGCACCGGCACGACCTATACCCAGGAAGCTAAAAACTATGTTATCCGGGTTACTGAAAAATCCGGAACGGCCAGTACCGTCGAAGTTATCAATGCTCCAGTACTTAACAGTATCGGATCTGTAAAATACTATGCCCGTTCCTTAATTGCTGATCCGCTGGACAACAGTAAAATATATGCGGCGCTGTCCTGGCCGTACTCCGCTCCGTGGATGCTGGCCAAATCAACTGACGGCGGCACCACCTGGGCCAAACTTTCAGATTCATCAAAGTTTTTCAATGTTTATGACCTCGCGATCAACAATAAGACCATTTACGCAGTGCGCGGCTACCAGTCCGTGCAGAATCTGTTATGCGACTTCATGGCATTCGGGCTTAACGCCTTCGGCGGCGGCATGGTGCATGATAACATGATATATAATCCGTCGCGCCAGACCCCGCGAGATCCCAACTTCTCGGAGTATGCCAGAGGTACTGACGACATATATGCGGCCACTATGCAGTCTATTTCCTGGATTAAAGGCTATTCTGATACTCAGGGAAACGGCTATGACACATGGAACAGCCTTAAAACCTATAAATTTGGCGACGTAGCGACGGACGGAGCAAGCGTATATGTCAGCGCAAAGGACAATAATACCGGGAATCCGCTTAACTCGGCCTGGCGGCTTGTGGATATCAGTAATATCAGTGACTATTCATCGACCGTCACATATGGATTATATGATTTTGTCAGGTATAACGGGAACGTATATATCAGTAACATGGCTAATAATACCTATGTGCCGGGAAGCGGCGGTTTAGGACAATATGTCTGGAGATTGGTGGATATCAGCAGTATCGGCGATTACTCAAGCTCCACGCAATACACCTATAATGATCTTGTGCAGTACAATGCCGCTTATTATATGGCGCAGCAGCCCTCAACGGGCTCCACTCCCGGCGTTGCGTTCTGGCAGAAAACGTCCACGACAGTGACTTACGTTCAAGCTCCGATCTCCCAGGCCGAACCGATGATGTTTCTGTATACTGACGGATTCAATATGGGTGAAGTGCGTTTTGCCACCCAGTCGCAGTATCCCCAGGAGGGCGGCGGCGGCTGGACCGGCCACTTCCTGATGTTTGAACCGAAATGCGCGCCGTTCGCCCCGCGGGTGGATGA
>CAIJKT010000377.1 GCA_903821255.1 uncultured Lentisphaeria bacterium
AGTACTATCTAAATCCATATATGGGAAAATGACCCCGTCAATATGATCGGCATAATCAGCAAAGAACTTGCCATCTTGCAAATAATACCCCCAATATGTATGGGTCGGCCCAAAGAAATAGCATATTACCTGGAAAGACAGGCGCGGACATATAGTGTGCGCCGCATTCATAATTGTGCCTACAGTCGATGGAGTAAAATATGTCAAATTTTGACTCCAAATAAAATCATCCATGACAATACCTTTAAGGTGACTGTAAGAGGCTGCTTGAGTAGCTATGTTTTCGGCCCAAGCAGTATACCCGCCGTTATTGTCGTCATAAGGGAGTGATGGACCGCCTTCCGTTGGCGGAACTAAATAAACATAAACATCAATTCCGGTATTTTGAGCCGCAGGCATGAATTCGTTACAAAAATCGGTCCAGTCAATTGCAGAGGTTGAACCACTAATAAGATACATATAGGTTTTAATATTAGCAGCTTGCAACCGGTTGATCAGCGTAACTGTATCAACATGGTTATCTGCTTTGCGGATTACACTGCAATAATCTCCCATTATGCCAGGACTCTGCGGAACATTCAATCCCGATGCGGATTTAAGACTCGAGCACAGCATAGTTTGCATCAGGACAATCAGTAATATGTACAACCATTTTCTTCCAACAGCAACATCATACCAATATAACTGTTTGCGTATAGATTGCATGAAAATAATAACAATGTTAATAAAACCAGTCAATAATTTGATAATAGTTAAATTAGTTTTCATATTCATTTTGTCCCTAGTATGGATGTTATTTTTCTACTTCTCTCCGTGACTTAATTCCATTCAAAACATTTCATTGTAATAGTTTGCTTTAAGGTTGGCTTTCTGAAATGTTTTCCATTATCATTTATAACCAATATTCCTGATAATTATGAATTTCTCATCATTTCCAGAATGATTATTTTGCATCAGGTTTTATAACGTATTTAACTTCAACTTCGTCGCCTGTTGCCGGAAGTTCAAAATCCCATATCGGCAGATTCACTTTTTCGCCAATTTGTTCCGCCTGAGCCTTCATAAAGGCAGACCACGGAGAACTTTTTACCGCCAGATCGGAATTGCCGAAAGGCTGGGCTGCAAAATATATTACTGAACCCTTTCCAACCGTTCTTTCAAATGCCGCCGGTTTGCCGTCAGGATAACTGGCGATAACCTTAGCGTCTGCAGGCGGGGTAATTTCAAAAGCGAGAACACTGCCATAGCCTGTTCTGTTGGCTATGGGGGTAAGCGGCAGTTCATCGCCTTTTTTTAATCCCGGATAATCAATTGAAACGGTTATAGTTTTGGCAATTGCCGGTTTGCCGGACAAGCAGCCGACGATTTCATTGCGGAGCACGTCCAGTGGTGTGCCGTCAACATTCCAGGTGAATGCTTCAGGATCGAATATTATTGCTTTCCCGCCGTTCTTTACATATTCCAAAAGAGCTTCGGCAGTGGCGCGGTCAGTATATTTTATTTGCGGCACATAGACCAGTTTGTACCTGGACAGCTTGTCCAGTTTAAGTCTTAATCCGCTGTCGCTGACAAAACGAAACCAGGTTTTGAGGTTTTCACCCAATATTGAATAGGTCGTGTACCATGAATGTACGGCTTCATCATTATTGCCAATAAAGGAGGAATTAGAGAACAATATCGCAGTTTTGGTTTCTTCCGGTATTTCAAGTTTGTTCATTTTATGGATTATATTGCATACTCTGAGTAATTCTTTGTATGTATCAGGCTGCGCGACCCTTAAAGGGGTGTCTGAAACGCTGAACCAATTCGGCATATTTGCGCCATTTTTAAGCGCCTGCGATGCCCATTCCCTTATATCGGACGGCGACGGACTGCGCCCGCAATATGTGAATGCCTGAATAAAACCTGCAGCCGGTTTGTTTCCGGACAAATCTTTTATGAATTTGAATGAAAATCCGGTATGGTATAAGCCGCGATTTCTTCCGAAGTTATACATCGCGGATGTTGGATAAGGATCGGCGGATACATAGTCCGTGGTGAGAGAAAGTAAAGAGATATCTTCCATGCCCATTCCTCTTACGCAATTCATATTATGTGAAATGAATGCTATATCCGGAGCATATTGCTTGACGGACTCTCTCTGAGCCTTGGTGTTTTCCATGAAAGCGCTGTTCCACCATTTTATGAATGCTATTTTATTGAAAGCTGCAACGTTTTGATCGTTCTTCTTCGCATAAGCATCGTACAGGCCAA
>CAIJKT010000378.1 GCA_903821255.1 uncultured Lentisphaeria bacterium
TACATATATAGTGATTTTGTCAGCAGACAGCAACATAAATCATTTATTAACAAGCTATTACACTTATCAAAAACAACTCCGGAACTCATCATGGGCGGATATCCGGTAAAATCCCAAATCCGGATTTGATTAAAAATATTTGTCATTTTATTTTAAAAAGGGTATTGACAGATATCTGAATTTAGAATATAATAATCTTATGTTACAATTAACAGTTAATGATTAGAGAGAACGAATGAAGCAAAAACCAGCCAGCATCAGGGACGTGGCCGCCAAGGCCGGAGTCTCGATCATGACGGTATCCAGAGCCCTGAACAACAAGGCAGTGGTATCGGAAAAGATCAAGCAGAAGGTTTTTTCCTCCTGTGATGAACTTGGCTATCAGATCAATCCCGGCATTCAGGATCTCGTCCGTAAATGGCGGAACGGTCATACCCGCAATATTGCCTTTGTGCTGGTTGGCGTCGAGTTCGCCGACCCGGCTTATGCAAGAAATATGGACGGGATTGCGAAGGCGATCAACGAGTTCGATTATAATCTGGCAATGGCTTATCTTAACGGCGAAGAGCAGAGCGTGCAGCACCTGCCTCCGGTTCTCCGGGATGGACGCATTGACGGCTTTATTGTCTCCGGCGACTTGACCGAAGACATGATGAATATATTCAAGAAGTTAGCCAAGCCTTATGTCGTGCTTGGAAACTACAGCGAAAAAGTGTCCGGAGATTCTGTCAGGCTTGAAATTAATTACAAGTCTACAATGTTCAGGATTGTGAGCGAATTGAAAAAAGTCGGCAGGAAAAGGATTGCTTATTTCACTGAAACTCCTGGCAATTTCTTTGAATCCGAGCTTGTCGAATTGTTCATAAAGTCCATGAAAGAGAATCAGCTTGATCTCAATGAGCAAATAATCTATTCAGGAACCGGAGCATTCAGCGGCGCATTCGAGCGCCTCAAGCCAATTTTCCGGCAGCAGGAGATGCCATTCGATGCCATCGTTTGCATGGATTTCAGGTGTGCACAGGAAATCGCCAATCTGATACTGGTCAGAAGCGGTTTTGATAAAAAAGCGGAAATCATGCTTGCGTGCATGAGGCCGTTTTCCTATTATAAGCTGGCGGTGCCGACAATTTATTGCGAGGCGGAAATGAATGTGGCATACACAGGCGTCAAATGCCTGATTGAAATGATAACAAAAGGCGATTTGTCGCCGCATAAGCTTGAACTGTCGCCGCAAATATCGGTTGAAATCTAGAGGAAAGTGCCGGAGCTCGGAAATTCTAAAAATATGATTGGAACTTTTAAAAATGGATTTGGCAAAGACTCAAACAAAGTAGCAGATGATGAAAAAGAATTTATTAACAACAATTAAGGAGTAACGCAAAAATGAAGAAAAGAAATTTCACACTCATCGAATTGCTGGTTGTGATCGCCATCATAGCCATCCTCGCCGGGATGCTTTTACCGGCCCTGAACTCCGCCCGTGAGAAAAGTCGCGATATCGGATGCAAAAACAATCTCAAGCAGCTCTGTGTTGTATTTTCGCAATACGGCAACGATTTCGATTTTACGCCGCCAATCGGATATGCTTTCTCCACCCCTCCGGTTGCGTTCTGGACTCAGTTAACGGCCCCGTATCTGAACGTTCCGAGAGTCCCTAATTCGGTGCTTATCGTTCCAACCACCAAGATTGGTATTCTACTGTGTCCGTCACAACCGGCATTTGACGCCGCCTACGGGCCGATATATTTCAGAGTGCCGCAGCCGGCCTGGGCCGGCAATGTTGTTGGTTCCCAGGGTTTGAGTTACGTTTATAGTAATTTCCTCGGCGGTCAGCGACTCTCGCCTGATACAATGTGGGGAACCAAACTCAGTCTAATCCGCAATCCTTCAAATAAATTTATGCTGATTGATGGACAGCGCGACAGCACCGGTGTTGATTCTATGGGTACTGACAACACCTATTTGGGGTATATCGGCCAGCGGCATGTCAATGCCAGCAGCGTAAATATCAGCTACCCTGATTCCCATGTCGGATCTTTTAACAACCCGAAATCCAATTACAGCGATTGGAATAATGGCAAACATTGGTTCGCCAATCAATAAGCTTTGCAGTTCGGGATTGTCTCCAGTCATCGAAGCATGTTGACGGACTCCCTTGCTGATTCTGGAGAAAGTACCGACTGCTCAGAAATTATAGCAGACTAAGTTTCTGTGATGTACTGAAACGTCACATTTATTGATGCATTCGCTCTGCGTTATTTTTAAACTGACATAGAATTATCCATAAAACCAACTAATTGAAAGAAAGAAAGAAAGAAAGGGAGATTACCATCGTAAAAAAGGCAAATACTATATGAGTTTAGTTTATATTTTAGAATAATTGACCAATTAAGAAAAAATCAGGAGAGTGTATGCTGAAAGTCATAACCATGTTAGCTGCAATTTTTATAATAGGGTTTTCGTTTGCCGCTGACCCTGTTAAAGGAAACACCATGAATTCATCAACTGAAAATTCGAATGAAAATTTATTGGGGGACGATCCTTTCGAGGCGGATCATATCGCCTTATGGTCGGGAGCGCCCAATAAGTATTTCTCCCTGGTTGACAACGCACAGAGCGGCAAACCCTGCCTCATGGTCAAGGGCGAGCCCGGCAGCCCGTGGCTCTATACCTGCAAGCGCGTCAGCGCCACCCTCGCCCCAGGGGAGAAATATCTTTTAAAAGCCGATGTTTTGTCTTCGGTCAACAGCGGGTCCGCCTGGTTCGGGTTCTTTTTAACCAGAGACAATTTCAAAACCTCGCTGGAGTATAAAAAAATCAAAGTAGGCCCGGCAAGCGATAAATGGCAAAAGCTCGAATCTGTCATTAAAGTAGACGCACAAACGACCGAGTTCACGATTTATATCTGCTGCGAAAAAGTGAACGGTTCCTTTCTGATTGACAACATCAGCCTCACCAAAGTTGTGCCGGGAAACACAGCCGCCGCAGTAACTGAAAATTCGAATGAGAATTTATTGGGGGACGACCCTTTAGAGGCGGATCATATCGCCTTATGGTCGGGAGCCCCGAATAAATATTTTTCCATAGCTGACAATGCCCATAACGGCAAGGCCTGCCTTATGGTCAAGGGCGAGCCCGTCAATCCGTGGCTCTACACCTGCAAGCGCGTTAATGCCACCCTGGCCCCCGGGGAGAAATATCTTTTAAAAGCCGATGTCTTGTCTTCGGTCAACAGCGGAGTCGCCTGGTTCGGGTTTTATTTAACCAGAGACAATTTCAAAACCCCTCTGGAGTATAAAAAAATCAAAGTAGGCCCGGTCGGCGATAAATGGAAAAAGCTCGAATCAGTCATTAAAGTAGATTCACAAACGACCGAGTTCACGATTTATATCTGCTGCGAAAAAGTGAACGGTTCCTTTCTGATCGACAATATCAGCCTCACCAAAGTTTTGCCGGAAAACCCGGCCTCCACCGCCTCTGTGGCGCCGGCGTGGGAAACCCGGCTCTCTGAAGAAGGCGAAGGCACCGTTGAAAGCCAGGGCGATATCGTGACAATAAGAAAAACCAATCCTTTCGGGTTTGTGGCTGCCCAGTACAATAAAAAAATGAAAGTGGAAAAAGGGAAGAAATACTACGCATTTTGTGAATATCAAACAACTGACGCTTTACAAAATTCCATATTGATGATCAAGCTCATTTCTGATAAAAATGATCCGTACACCTTCAGAGAAATAGACGGCGGCTGGTGGGTCTGGCCGCAATATTATTCTATCCGGAACACCCCCGATAACTTATGGGATACCCGCTATACCACATTTACCGCGGATTCGACAGAATATCTGTATTTCACGGTTGCGGCATGGGGCAATCCATTTACCGCCAGAATTAAAAATATTCAATTAAAGGAAATGCCGGTTCCGCCAGTTCCGGAACCCAAGCTGGAAAATTATGCCAATAGATATACCAGAGAACAGGTGGATGAACATTTGAAAATCCGGCAGAATGCCGAGGCCGCAATCGGGAATTACAATGGACGTAAGGCGATACTGATAAACGGCAAACTTGACAGTGTGGCCATTTATAAAGGTCTGGGAGTACACGGGGCAAACCGGGGGCTGGACATCGCGCATTTTGGCGATATAGGCATAAACATGGTAGTCAGGAATCTGGCCACCGGTAAAATAAGTGACCAGGATGTCCACGGATTCTGGACCGGTAAAAAGCAATACGATTTTTCACGGGTGGACGAAGTCATTTATGACACTTTGCAGAAAAATCCTGACGCCTGCATCATCCTGGACTTGTATGTCCGGCCATATCCCGGCTGGGCTAACAAACATTCAATGTCGGAAGTATATGTAAACTCCAAAGGAGAATATGCTTACGGCCCGGGTTTATATGACAGTTGGACTGCGGATAAAAGCGTGGTGGAGTCGCCCGGAAGCGGCAAGTATTGGATTCCGTCATGGACATCGGAGATATTTCTGCAGGATATGGCCGAAATGGTCGCTGATACGTTTAACTACATAAAAACCAAACCGTATTATAAAGCTGTCATCGGTGCGCATTTTACCGGCGGAGACGATGGACAATTTGGCGCCAGAGATGCAGACCATTCCGAAAGCAGTAAAGCCGCCTACCGCCGCTTTTTAAAATCAAAATATACTAATATCGAAAATCTGAATAAGACCTGGGGAAAAACGTATGCATCCTTTGATGAGGTGTCAATCCCGCAGGAAGAAGATCTGAATACCACTATCCTGAATAAAGCGGCCTATCAAACCGCGGATTATAACGATTTGAAAATGCATCTCATGTATAACTTCAGAGATAAATTGGCCCAGGCGGTTAAGGACAATATCGGGAAAAAAGCCATTTGCACCACCTATGGTATTCCCTCGGGGGATAATTTTGCCGACTATAAAAGTATGGATGCCCAATGCTTTCAGCCCGGCTATCCGTCAAGGAAGCCCGGCGTCCCCACCGTAAATTTTCCGAGAACATTGTTTCACCGGCCTGATAAAGCTTTTATCGCCGAGTTTGACAGCAGAGGGCTTCCCGATGCCGGCGCCGACAGATTTTATCACGATGGAGTAGGCTGGCAGTCTGATATGAAAATGTGGGGCAATGCCCATAAGAAATTAATCGGCCAGATTATAACCAAGGGCTATATCTACTGGTATTACGATATGAATCAGTATTATAATACTCCGGATTTCCGCGCGGAAATAAAGGAAACTGAAACCATCCTGAAAAAACTGTACAGCAAGCCCAAAACCCAGTTCAAACCAGATGTTTGCGTCGTGATGTCCAGCAGAGAACAGGAATTTTGTAATACCTGGACATTGCTAACTGAGCATATAAACTATAATCCGCAATACCAGGAATTTGAATTAAGCGGAGTTCCGATGGATAAGGTTTATATCTCGGAACTGGAAAAATATCCTGATCTGTGTAATTACAAAGTACTGATCTTCTTTCAGAATACTTACTTGACTGAAAAAGATAAAACGTTCATAAATCAGGTATTGAAGAAGAATGGCCGCACTATTATCTGGATTTATAATCCGGGGTATATTACAGATAACGCGGTTCCTGACAAACAGACGGCGGATAAAAAATTCTCCGACCTGATCGGAATGAACATCGCCTATGATGGAACATTGAGCAATTTAACCCCGTATTATCTACAGAATGCCACTTATATGAATGGCACGCCAGGCAGTTTCTGCGGTTCAAGGTGGCTTTCCACAATACTTACCAGCATACCAGGCTGGGAAACGTTCAGGATAACTGATGATACTGTAGAAGTAATCGCAAAATATAAAGAGGATAATACGATAGCCGGCGGCATAAAAAAATATAAAGATTGGACATCCGTTTACCTTGCGGCTCCCCAATCGTTACATGGAAGTATCATCAATAACATTGCCAAAGATAAGGGCTGTTACGTTGCCGCCGGTTATGGACAGCAAATCGACATAGACGGTGACTTCGCATCTGTGCATGGAATTATTGCGCAGGACAACTACACGATCAATTTGCCAAAAGGCAAAAGCCGCATTTACGATGCGATAACTGGCAGACTTCTGGCAGATAATATAAAGACATATTCTTTCCCGGTTAAAGCCTGGGAAACTTACTGGTTTACATTCGAATGATTTCTTTGCCGTAACAACGCTTTCTTGACTTATGAATATTGCCAGTAATAAACAGACGTAAATTAACAGATATTTTAGCTGAAAAAACAATAAAGTAAAGGTGCGGAGAAATGGTTTCGAAAGAAAGAGTTCTCGCGACATTGGCATATGAAAAAGCTGACCGGGTTCCAATAGACTATTCCGCCAACTCCGGGATAGATAAAAGACTGAAAGCCCGTTATGGTCTGGCGGCTGATGATGATGAAGGCCTGAAGCTGGCTTTGTCTGTAGATTACCGCAGTGTCATAGCGCCATACCGCGGACCTAAACTGTATGCAGATATTCCGGCGCGCGGGGTAAAGGTTGATAACTGGGGTATTCACACCCGCTGGATAGAACATCCTACCGGAGGTTATTGGGATTATTGTGATTTTCCGCTCAAGGATGCCGATCTGGAAACCATCGCCAATTGGCCGATGCCGGATCCCGATGATTTTGACTATGCGGCAATTCGTCCGCAGTGCGAAAAGCATCGCGAATATTGCGTGACTGTCGGAGGCGCCGGAATTCCGGACATCATCAATAGCACAGGCATGATTCGTTCCATGGAGCAGGTGCTCATTGACCTCGCCTTGGATGATCCTGCCGGATTTAAATTCATTGATCGAAGGATTGATATTTATTACGAAATCCTCACAAGAGCATTAGAGGCGGCAAAAGGCGGCATCGACTTGTTATTACTGGGCGAAGACCTTGGTACCCAGATCGGTCCTCTGATCAGTCTTGAAATGTTCCGCAAACACTTTCGTCCGCGACATCAGAAATTTATTGACATGGCCAGGCATTTTGGCATTCCTGTTCAGATTCACTCCTGCGGTTCAAGCAGTTGGGCCTTTGAAGATTTTATTGAAATGGGCATTACCGCCGTGGACACATTGCAACCAGAAGCAAAAAATATGTCGCCGGAATATCTGAAAGCAAATTTCGGCGGTCGCCTGGCATTTCACGGCTGTATTTCAACTGCCGGTCCGGTTGCCGCCGGAACTGTTAAAGACACCATTGATTATTGCAGGCGAACTCTCGAAATCATGATGCCTGGCGGAGGCTATTGTTTTGCCCCCACCCATGCATTACAGGATAATTCTCCAACTGATAATGTTATCGCTATGTATGAGACGGCAAAAAAATACGGAAGATACTAGAAAGCGGAGTTGTTTAAAATGGAACCGATCGCAAGAACTGCGTAATGGCAACTGAAACTTGTGAATATCAAGATTGTTTGCCCGACTTTAATAGAATCGGATAAAATTGAGTAAGGAAATAATGTATGAGAACTATTGATACCCGTTACATGCCGCAGGTCGGCGGAATTGATCTGGAGCAGTCCTTGAATTATATTGCGCTGGCGGATGTTTCGCTGGATTTTATCTATGACAAATACACCGGAGGCCGGATGATTTATACTGCCGGGAGCCGGCCCGTTCTCGAAGGTCTGGCGGCGAGCCTGACTGGCGGCATTGCCGGGGAACTGGAGAAAATTGAAAAGCTGACCAGATTTGTCGCCGGAAAAGTCCAATGGGCGGGTTATTACCACCGGGCGATGGGGCAGCGACTGGCGTATAATCGCAATCTTAACGAAGAAGATTTAATCGCCAGCGGTTACGCATGGTGCAATGAGCAGGCCAGAGTGCTTTGCGCGCTGACCCAGATTATCGGCATACCATCCCGCATTGTTTTTGCCGGGGCACGGAAGGGCGGAGGACATGTGGTGGTTGAGGTACTGACCTCCAAAGGATGGTTGCTGGCCGACCAGTCTTTTGGTTATTTATTTATCAGCAATGGTAAAGTTGTCGATGCTTACAACGTCTGGCACAACAAGAAAAACCGCGAATACTTTGAACCAGTTTATAAAAGACTATGCACTCAACTTACAAAGGATTTGGGCAAAGCCATACTCAAAGATGAATTCAGTATGAGTCAACTTAATAATCCGCTGGACGGTTTTGAGATTTTAGGTTATCACAATTATTTTATATTATAAGAGGCAAGGCATGACAACAACGGAAAAAGAAAATTTATTTCCTGTCAGGGAATTTACAGAACATGCCCGGTGGATCTGGACGGACGATGATCCCGGAGATGCACATGTGTGGATTTACGCACGGCGTTCGTTTGAATTGGCAGACATAAAACAGGGCTGGATCGAAATTACTGCCGATCTGCGGTATTTTTTGTGGATTAACGGGAAGCCGGCGGGGTTCGGCCCGCCGAAATTCCATTGGGAGACGCCGACGGTGGACCGTTACGAAATCGGCCAGTGGCTGCACTCCGGCACAAACACCGTCACGGTTCAAGTTTACAGCTATGGTTCCGGCGGGGGGCTTAGTTCCTGCATGCCCCGGCGCGGCGCATTGCGTGCGGTCATCGGAACGGACAGCGAGACGATTCCCACTGACAGACGCTGGAAAGTCCGCCGCGAAAACGCCTACGCCGCCAATACCGCACGGCGAGGCGAGGCGCAGCCGCCGGCAGAGTGTTTTGATGCAAGGAAGAGTTTGGGCATGCCCTGGATACCACGGTATGACGATGCTGCCTGGAAACCGGCGACGGAACTGCCGGAACTTGAACCGGTACCGCGATTTGAACTCCGGGATATTCCGCTTTTTAACTGGCGGGAACATGAAGCGGACCGCTGCCTGGGAAACGGGATTGCGCATTTTGGCAGCTCTCTGGTCGAAACCGGCGTTCAGCGTCTGGCGGAAGACATCTGGAAAGCGGAACGTTATCCTGACCGTGAACAGCGGATAACTTTCAGACGCGGCATGGGCGGCGAGGCGGACATCTGCGTCATGGATGCCGCAGGTCTGCCGGATACCGGCGGGGTTTACACTATGTGGGATTGCGGCCGGATATGGACGGGATATCCGCGCCTTAAACTGCGGGGTTCGCCGGGTGCGGTGGTGGATTTGAGCTACGGAGAATGTCTCCAGGAGGGACGCATCAATCCGACCAAGCACGGGTTGTATTATGCGGACAGAATTATTCTCGGCAATGAGCCTTTGGAACACCGCATCACCTGGCCCAAATGCTGCCGCTATATTCAGGTTGACGTCAGAGGCGGACGCATCGAACTGGAGCCGCCGGTATTGGGCCGCAGTTCATATCCTGTCGAACGGAAGGGTTCATTTGCATGCAGTGATCCGGCGCTTGAACAGGCCTGGGAGATCAGCGCCCACACGGTTCAGTTGTGCATGGAGGACGGATATATGGACACGCCGTGGCGCGAGCGCGGCTCATGGCTCGGCGATGACGTGCCAAAGATGCTTGCGAATTATGCCGTTTTCGGGGATTACGCGCTGGCGCGGCGTTTTCTGCTGCAGCATACCAGGGGCCAGTTGCCCTCCGGGCAGATGACGGGAAAATATCCGGGCTGGAAGACATCCTATGTCTCGACATGGACTTTGATCTTTCCTGTAAGCGTGGAGGAATACATCCGGCACAGCGGAGACCGTGCTTTTGCCGGAGAGATGCTGCCGACTATTAAACAGATTCTCGGCTGGATGGAACAGTATCGTCTGCCGGAAGGAGTGTACGGAAATCTTCCGCTTGAGGTGACTGCGGAAACAAACATTTATAACTTTATTGACTGGGCGCCGGTGGATACCACCGGCGCCAATGCCGCCTGGAATGCTCATGCCTGCAACTGTTTGCGGGCGGCGGCGGCAGTGGCGAACATCGCCGGCGATGATGCGCAGGCAGAGATATGGCTGGCGGATGCCGGGAAGTTGCGTGACGCTTTCAACCGCCTGTTCTGGAACGAAGAGCGCGGCGTGTATATGAATGGCCGGCATGACGGCTTACTGCTTAAACGATGGGGATGCCAGGAAAATTATCTGGCGGTTATTTTCGGACTTGCCGATGATCAGCGACGCGAACGGATAATAAGCAACTTAAGAAAAGAAGATCTGCTGTCTGTCTTCAAAGCGAAGAAAGAAGACTTCGACGAGATTATTCCGGGTGCGGACGGGAACCACATGGTGGCCATCGCCCTCAACCGCTACCGCTGGGATGAAACAAAGATGGTTCCGCCCGGGACACCCTATTTTGCCTGGTTCGCGCTTGAAGCGCTGCTCAAGCTGGGAATGGCGGATGATGCATTGGGAATAATCAGCAGGCACTGGGGGGAATATTCCCGTCAGGGCGGCACGACCATCTGGGAAACCTGGGACCGGGATCAGGGTTCGCTTTCACACGGCTGGGGCTGCGCGCCGGCTATTGTCCTGCAAAAGTACATCCTGGGAGTCAGGCTCTCGGACGAAGACGGGATTGACGTGGAAATTATGCCGCAGAGAGACAGTTTGCGCTGGGCCTCCGGGCGGGTGCATACGCACTACGGAACCATTCAAGTCTCATGGCGTTATGACAAAAGCTGGACCCTGTCCGTGGATCTTCCGGAAGGGTGCCGTGCGAAGATTAGCCTTTCAAACGGCCTGACCGGGGATCATGATTCAAGCAGAAACGTGATTGTCAATGGTGGTCGCCACTTATTCAAAGAATAGAATTTTAGAGTTTATTCAGCAGGATATTCAGTCGCCGAGGTATTTGTCTTTGAGTCGGTAGTTGCAGATATAATCTTTGACGGCCTCGCGCAGCGGGGTGGTTTCTTTATTGTAACCCAGAGCGCGCAGTTTGCCCATTTCGGCTTTCGTATAATACTGGTAGCGGTCGCGGAGGTGTCCGGGCATTTCCACATATTCGATGTCGAGCGGCTTGCCCAGGGCCGCAAAAGCGCCTTCCGCCAGCGCATTCCAGGTTTCGGCTTTGCCGCTGCCGATGTTGAAAATACCGTATCCCCGCGGATGGTTCAGCAGGAACAGAATCATGCTTACGGCGTCTTTGATATAGAGAAAATCGCGCTGCTGTTCGCCGTCTTTAAATTCCGGCCGGTAGGATCTGAAAAGTTTCATTTTGCCGTCCGCGGAGATCTGTTCAAAGGCGCGGCATACCACGCTGCGCATTTCACCTTTATGCAGCTCATTCGAACCGAAAACGTTGGAAAACTTCAATCCGGTTATTTTTGACAGCAGGCCCCGGCGTTTCGCCCAGAGATCGAACATGTGCTTGGAATAGCCGTACATATTCATGGGGCGCAGCGTATCGAGTTCATTTTCATTGTCATTATAGCCCTGCGCGCCGTCGCCGTAAGTGGCGCAGCTTGACGCGTAAATAAAGCGGATATTATTACTGGCCGCGAACAGGGCCAGTTCTTTGGTATAAGTGAAATTGTTGTCCGCCAGATAGGAGGCGTCCTTTTCGGTGGTGGCGGAACAGGCGCCCATGTGAATGATGCCTTCAATGCGTCCGGCGGCAAACGCTCCCGCCAGCAGTTGTTCCCGGAAATCATCTTTCTCCATGTAATCGGCATATTTTAGCGCACGGAGATTTTTCCATTTTTCGGAACAGCCAAGATGGTCAACCAGCATAATATCTTCGACGCCCGAGTTGTTAAGCCCCCAGACCACGCCGCTGCCGATAAGCCCTGCCGCACCTGTTACAATATACATTTTTAGAATCCCTGTAAGCTGGTTCCGCCGCCGGACGAGCTGCCGCCGGACGAACTGCCGCCGGACGAACTGCCGGTGCCGCTGCCCGGCACTGACTGCCGGTTAACCTGTTTAAGCGGAGTTTCCATTGCAACTAAATTCATTGTGACCATAATTGAGTTTTTGTATTCCTTGTCCCCGCTGCTGTTCTTGTTGGTTGAACGCGACAGCTCCACCGCCAGTTCCCAGCAGTGCAGGGTTTTACTTATTTTAGACCTTATTTCACGGACGTATCCTGCTTCAAAATCGTAGAAAATCTCGTATGCTCCCTTGAGCGTGCGGTCCATCGTGAACGGATGGTCAAACCCGAAAACCAGAGTTTGAATCTTGGTGTTGTAGTTCTGATCAAACGCGCTGCCGCTTTCAAGCTGGGTCAGCGTGCTGCCCATTGAATAAGCCGACTGCGTGCTGTAATAATTCTGAAATGCATAGCCGAAATGGACATTTAAATCCTCTATGATTTTATATTTCAGCATAAGTTCCCATTTATTGAAGAAGTCGCCGCCGATTCCGCCGCTGGAAGTCGACTGGTCCATTTTCGTACCCTTGAAAGAATTATCCCCCGCATTCAACGACAGCAAGCTGGTAATGCTTGTATCTTCAAACGGGCTGAAATTCAGTTTAGTGCAGAAATCCCCGATATTATTAAAGCCGTCCTGGGTCTGGAAGTGATAGTCCCAGTAGTTCTCCATGGACATCCAGTTATAGATTTTCTCGCCGCCGTAAGGTCCGCGGCGGGTCTGCAAGCGGTTCAACATGCCGAGCCGGGCGAAATTCTGCGACTCGATCCGGTCAATGTCATCAAAATAATAAAGATGTTCGCGGTCGACCGTCGGATCGGGGATATACGTATAATTGATATACGGTTCGAATACATGGCGCATGCCGTCGAGCGCCCAGAACGCATTTTTAGTATTCTGCCATGACTGGTAAACCTTCGTATTGGCTTCGAGTCCGAATTCCCCGATGGCGCGGAACTCGCCGCCTCCCTTGTGGTCGTAATTCTTGACAAAGGCGTTGGAATCGCCTGATGCATTGTTAACCGCAAACATATTGTCCAGGTCCTGTTCGGAAATGCTTTTCTTGGAAGAATCCTGATAATAATTCATGCGGAATCCGGCGCGCGGAATCAGGTTCAGCCAGTCCAGTTTAAAAGGATAATAGAACATATGCAGGGTGTCAAACCGCAAAGAGCTGTAATTTGACGGCTCCACCATATTGCCGGTGGTGCGCGGTTTGTCAAAATCACGCCACATCATCCTCATATTGGAAACGCTGGTTTCGCCCTGGTAGTATATGTTTTTGAACAGTTCCTGGCGCGGCACATCCATCCTCCATCCGGGCAACTGCTCCACCGCGGTGTAAAAATTATTCACCCGCGGCCTGATGTACAGCGAGGTTGACAGCCGGTCGAACTGCTGCTCCAGGGCGGCGTAAGTCGCCGGTTCCGGGTTGGCGTTAAAGGCGTCCGGGAAAAAGTCATTGCGGAAATAATAGTCACTGGTGATTTCGAAATTACCTCTGAAATCCAGTGTGGGAGTAATATGCGTGACATTGCTCAGCCTGAAATCATAACGGGCATGCGGAATCGTGAGGCGTCCGGTGTCCTGGACATCGCTGGTTTGATAAGGTTTTGCGTCATAAAGGCCGTAGCCGAAAATATCAGTCTTTGAATATTCCGTTTCCACTATTGTTTCATTACCATACCCGACGCCGCGGAGCGTATAAAGGTCCACAAACATTTTAGTGCTGGCATACGGATAATCGCTAAGGATAAATTTCTTCGACAGCCCCAGGTACATCCCCCAGTCGGAACTGTAACCGCCGCGCACCTGGAACAGTCCCGGACTTTCGTCTTTCGGTTTGTAAAACACCGGGACCCAGAATACCGGAACGCCGAAGACTTTCATCTTGCAGTTATAGCCCCAGATACTATGGTCGCCGATATCCGGATTATAGCCGTTAAAACCGAAATTGTCCGAAGCGTATGGATAAATATTGGCTTCGCTGCAGCAGATGGAATAGTGGCCCTCGTTATTTTCCAGATACTCGCAGGAGCTGATTTCCGCATCCTGGACATTCACTTCGCCGCCGGGCTTGCGGGTCCCGGATTTGGCTTTGCAGACGAATGTCTTATATCTGGCTTCAAAGTCTGTGATGCTGATCACGCCGGTGGAAAGATTCCCGCTGACCTGGCTGGCTTTGATCATATCGCCTCTGGTATATACCTCCACGTCCACGGTCTGGTTGCCGAGCGGGTCCACGCTGTATCCGAGAATCTTTACCATGACTTCCGGCATGGCTTGCAGTTTGACCAGATCGGCAATCGGCACATTCGCTTTTTTCTTTTTCGCTTTGTACAGCCGGATGTTGCCAGCGGCTTCAATGTCTTTGCTTTCGGTATTGACGATTGCGCGGTCGGCATAAATGGTGATATCGCCGTAAGGAATATAAACATTGCCTTTCACGACAATATTTTTGCCGACAATGCTCCAGGAATCGGCGTTGGTATTGCTGAGGCTGCGGCTCTCGGCATTGGTGAAGTCGTCAAAATCGAAGACTTTGGCGCCGGAAGAAACCATTGA
>CAIJKT010000379.1 GCA_903821255.1 uncultured Lentisphaeria bacterium
CTTTGCCTGCGGAAAAATTGACAGCGGGTTTTGTTCCTTCGGCAGATATGCCAGACGTTCCACCGGCGCGATTCCGACCAGATCGGCGCCAAACTGCTTCGCGATACTTTTGACTTCTGCGGCGTTCATGTACAACTCCTTGTTGGGTGTTTACTCTTGCAACTTTTTAAGTATGAAAACGATAATACGTCGTCGTATTTCTAAAAATCATTCCGGCAGCGGGTAGCCGATGGCAAACGAAATTGATTCCGCCGTATTCCGGGTTTCTGCTTTAAACTTTTCCCATAACTCATTCGTCCAGTAACGTTCGCCGGGCATCACCGCGCCGACCGCGCCCGCCAGTTCACCGGCGGCATTGAAAATCGGGGCGGCAACGGCGCCGACGCCTAAATGGTTTTCTGAAACGATAGTGGCCACTTTTTCCTGCCGGATTTTTGTCAGTTCCAGTTTAAAGCGCTCCGGCGAGGTAATCGTATGAACAGTACGGGCGGTCCAGTCCATCCCGGCGAGAAAGCCGTCAATTTCGGCTTCCGGCAGATAAGCGGCACAGATCTTGCCGCAGGCGTGACAGTTGGGCAGATGTGTCGCGCCGATCGCCATCCCGGCGTCACCGGCGGTGTTTTCCGGAAAGAATGTATCAATGGTGATGGACAGTCCGTTGAACGGCGCACTCAGATATACCGGATTGCCCAGTTTTACTGCCAGTTTTTGCAAGTAAGGACGGGCCTTCTGCCGCAATGTTAATTTCAGCAGCCGGGCATTGGAAAGACATAATATTTTCAAACTGATGCGGTATTTTCGCGAGCCGGGGATCTGCTGTACATAACCGGTTTCCGCCAGGGTTTTCAGCAAGCGGCAGACATGACTGTTCGGCAGCTTGAAATGCTCCGCCAATTCCTTGACAGAGCATTCATTGGCGCTTTCCGCCATAAACTCCAGCAGCATGAAACCATTTTGCAACGTATTATTCATATTTACAAATTCCATATATTAGAATTTACAAGTACTATTATAATGCATTATAGAATTTTGTCAATGTCTTTTATGGCCAAATTTGAAAAAAGTTCGAAAATAAAAGCGGGGATTTATGATTTTCAGCTTCTTGACGATGGTCTGCTTTGCACCGGATCAGAAAAAGTCGGTAATGTACCAGCAGAGCCTAAGGGCGGCGGCCAGGGCCAAGATCTGGATCATGATTTCGAACCATCTCTGGGGAATTTTGTGCAGGATAAGGATGCCGATGCCCGCGCCCAGCGCCAGAATCGGAATCATGGCAAGATCGGCGCGTACCGCCGACATGGTAATGCGTCCGTCAATCGCGAAAAGCGGGATCTTCAGCCAGTTCAATATCAGGAAATACCAGGCGCCGGTGCCGATGTATTCGTTTTTCGGCAGTTGCATTGCCAGCAGATAAATCGCCATGACCGGACCGGCGGCATTGGAGATTTGCGTGGTCAGTCCGGCGGTGAAGCCCATTACGGCGGCGAACAGCCAGTGATGCGGCAGCCCGGCGGTGTCCGCCGGGTGGCGGGTGCGCCATAAATTTACCGCCAGCATCGTCAGGATGATAAAACCGATGACCGGGCGCAACTGGTCGTCGTTGAGATAGCGCAGGACGATGGAGCCGGTACCGATGCCGGCCAGCGCCCAGGGCAGCAGTCTTAACACCAGTTGCCAGTGCGCGTGGCGGCGGTAATACGCGACCGCGAAAATATCCGCCGCTCCAAGCATCAGCAGCAGCAAGCCGGTTGAGGCTTTGGCGGGAAACGACATTGCCATCATCGAAACTACCAGGATGCCCAGTCCGGGCACGCCGGTTTTGCTGATTCCGACCATAAATGCACATACGCACAGCATCCACATCTGATAGCTGCTGACGCCGGTAAAAAAATATTCCTGCATCTAATCAGTTCCAATATAGTTATTGTAAGATCAAAACAGTAAATATCGCCTGAAATAGAGTTTTTTTCCAGCGGCATGGCGCTTTTTTTCAAAGATTCGGATTTTTGTATGCCGGGAATGGGAATGGGGTTTTGCGTTTTTGGGAAAATGTGCTAAGATTAACAGTCCTGCATCTACATTGAGGAAGAGCATAATGTCAGTATCCGGTATAAAATTTATAAGCTTAAATCTGATCATAGCACTGATCTTGACGGTGAATACGGTCAATTCCGGTGTCCTGGAGGATGTCCAGCGGGCTGCAAAAAAAGGTGATCCGAAAGCGCAGTACAAACTCGGATTGATGTATCAGAGCGGAAACGGCGTGGCTCAGGATTATGCCAGAGCATTGGAATTCTATCAGAAGTCGGCCCAGCAGGGCTATGCCGAAGCGCAATACAAACTTGGCTCCATCTATTTCAGCGGCGAGGAAGTTACCCAGAATTGCCGGAAAGCATTGGAATTGTTCCAGAAGGCAGCGGCGCAGGAACATGCAGGCGCACAGTACAAGCTGGGATTTATGTATTATCAAGGCAGCGGGATACCCCAGAGCAGCGAAAAAGCGGCGGAGCATTATAAACAGGCCGCAGCGCACGGACATCCCGAAGCATTGTTCGCGCTTGGCATGATGTATCACAACGGCAACGGCGTCGCCGAAAATCAGGCCATGGCCGTGGAATGTTTTAAACAAGCGGCGGAAAAGGGATTTACGGCAGCGCAGTTGAAACTGGCGGCCATGCACTATTACGGAGATTTTCTCCCCAGGAATCCGGCCAAAGCCGTCGAATACTATGAACAGGCCGCCGTCGCCGGCAACCCGGACGCGCAGCTTACCGCCGGCAACATGTATCTGTCCGGTGACGGTATCAGGCAGGACTACGCCAAAGCATTCAAGTTCTTCAAAACGGCCGCCGATAAAGGCTCCCCTGAGGCGCAGTGCGCCGCGGGGATTATGCTTTATAACGGTTACGGCACGGACAGAAATTATCAACAGGCAGCGGAATATTTCAAACAGGCAGCGGAAAAAGGGCTGGCGGAAGCCAAATATGATCTGGGGATCATGTATTTTAATGGTTCGGGCGTATCCAGGAACATTGAAAAAGCGGTTGAATATTATCAGCAGGCCGCGGAGCAGGGATTGATTGAAGCACAGTTTGAACTGGGCTGCATGAGTTTTAACGGCGAAGGCGTGGCCAAAGATAAAGCCGATGCGGCGCAATGGTTCCAGATGGCGGCCAGAAGAGGGCATCCCGGAGCGCTTTTCCAGATGGGAATCATGTCGCTCAAAGGCGATGGCGTTATTCAGGACTTTGTCAAAGCCGTCGAATACTTGCAGCAGGCGGCTAAAAACGGCAGCACTGAAGCGCTGTTCGTTCTTGGCTGCATGTATTATAAAGGCGAAGGCGTGGTCCAGGACAACGCTAAAGCAGTCGAGTATTTGAAGCAAGCGGAGAAGAAAGGGTATCTGCGGGCGCAGTTGAAACTTGCCGTCGTTTCCGGGAAAACTAAAGAATCACCTAAAGATGACGATAAATTGCTGGAGTATTTGCGTGACGCCGCTGGCGACGGAAATACGTTCGTGCTGCCGCTGCTGAGTGTCATGACCGTCGTGAAACAGGGTATTATTCAAGATTATCCCAAATCGCTTGAGTTGTATCACCAGGCTGCGGCAGCCGGCGATGCCAGAGCACAATTGATGCTGGGAATGATGTATTACCGTGGCGGCGGCGTCACTCAAGATTACGCCAAAGCGCTGACATTACTGCAGCCGGCCGCAGACAAAGGCTTCGCCGCCGCCCAATTTATGCTGGGCAATATGTACGCCGGCGGCAGCGGGGTGAACCGTGATTACACCAGAGCGCTGGAATACTATCAGAAAGCCGCCGCACAGGGCAACGCGTCAGCCCGGTATAAAGCAGGTGAATTATACTATAAAGGCCTGGGCGCGGGTCAGAACAAAGGCAAGGCCGTTGAATTGTTTCAGCGCGCTGCTGCACAAGGCGATGCGGAAGCCCAGTATATGCTCGGAACAATGTATGCCGGCGGTGACGGCGTGGTCAAAGACCCGGCCAAGGCCTTTGAATACTATCAGCAGGCCGCGCAGCTCGGGGTGATTCCGGCGCAAAAAACTCTGGCGATGATGTACTATAACGGCAGCGGGGTCGCCAGGGACTATGCCAAAGCCGCGATATATTTGCAGCAGACCGCAAAGCAGGGCGATGCCGCCGCACAGGAAATGATGGGAAACATCTATTACAGCGGCGAAGGCGTACCCAGGGATTGCGCAAAGGCGGCGGAATATTATAAACAGGCCGCTGCACAGGGACAGGTCAAAGCCTTGTGTGCCGTCGGGAAAATGTATCTCAGGGGCGAAGGCGTGAATAAAGACACCGCCATGGCGGTTAAATGTTTTCAGCAGGCCGCGCAAAAGGGCGATGTCGAAGCGCTGTGCGGCATCGGGAAAATGTATCAGAACGGCGACGGCGTGGCCAGAAACTATGCCAAAGCTTCAGAATACTTCCTGGATGCGTCCGGCAAAGGTTCCTGCGAAGCCTTGACGCTGCTGGGTAATATGTATGAGATGGGCCGGGGCGTTCCTAAAGATTTTGCCAAAGCGGTTGACATGTATCAGCGGGCGATCGCCAAAGGTGATGCCGGCGGAATGTTCGCTCTCGGCCGGATGTATTTCAACGGCAACGGTGTACCCAGGGATTATTCCAAAGCCATGGAGTTATACCAGCAGGCCGCCGAAAAAGGCGATCCGTCCGCTCAATATACCATCGGCAGCTTGTACGAAAAAGGCGACGGCGTGAACCGGAATTTCAACCAGGCGGCGGAATGGTACCGGAAAGCCGCCGAAAAAGGCCTGATGGAAGCGCAGTTTTCGCTCGGAGTTCTGTATTCATACGGCGACGGCGTGAAGAAAGACCCGGCCCGGGCCGTCGAATATTTCCAGAAAGCCGCCGCACAGGGATATGACATCGCCCAGAACAACCTGGGCGTCATGTATTCCAACGGCGACGGCGTGAAAAAAGACAGCGTAAAAGCGGTTGAATACTATCAGCAGGCCGCCGATCAGGGCAATGTCCGCGCACAATATAATCTCGGTTATATGTATGAAAACGGCGAGGGCGTCCCAAAAGACTATGCCAGAGCCTTGTTCTGGTATCGCAAATCCGCCGACTCCGGCGATACTTTAGCGCTGAACAGTCTCGGCGCAATGTATGAAAAAGGTCTCGGAGTGGAAAGAAATAAAGCCAAAGCCATTGAATGTTACCGCCTGTCCGCCGATCAAGGCAACGAAGACGCAGGCGAAGCCATGCGCCGTCTACTCCAGCGGTAACTCCTCCGCCATGATCATCTGACCAGTATTGTAATGTTCAACATTTCAACATAAAAAAACAGCGGTGCGGAATATTAACCGCATGAGAATTCATAAATAAACGCAAATACAAGATTCATTCTTACCTGATGAAGCAGACAAATGACAGTTCTTTGTATATCTCTTAACTTAATGCTTTTATGAGTTGTAACAGGAATATTTTACGGCTATGCCAGTTGTCTGAAATTCGGTAATAAACCTAGTTTTTCGTAAAAATAAATTGAAAAATTATTGAATATCAGGACTTGCATTTTTTTAATATGTTTGTTAAGTTGATTGATAAGGATTAGGATTAGCCTGATTCTGTAAATTTCAAGGAAGGTGTCTTATGAAAAAAGTATTAATCCTGGCATTGTCTCTGTCCGTCTCTGTTTCTATATTGGCCGCTGTCCCCGGCAAGACATACAAGTCAAACACAAGCAGTACCACTTCTACAACCGTAACCAGCGACTCTACAGGTAGTACCAGTACTACTCCCAGCACCACGACTACCACCAGCACGACTAGCGACAACAGTACTACGACTCCCAGCACCACTACTCCCGGCACCACGACTACCACCAGCACTACTCCCGGCACCACGACTACCACCAGCACCACTCCCAGCACCACGACTACCACCAGCACGACTAGCGACACCAGTACTACTACTCCCAGCACCACTACTCCCGGCACCACGACGACTCCAATTAGCACAACCAGCGACACGACCAGCACAACTACCACCAGCACAACCAGCGACACGACAACCAAAAATAACAACGGTAACGGCAATAACGTCGATGGTGTAGATTCAAGCAATCCCGGCAAAGGCAAAGGCGGCCCGAATGGCGTTGCCGATCCCTCCGGCACTGTCGATGATGAGAAAAAAGGCACCACTACCACCACCAGCACGACGACAACCACAACCACGACTAGCGACGCTGGCACTACTACCAGTACGACTACAGATAAAAGTAACAACGGTAATGGAAATAATAAATAATAAGAGCTGCCCCTCTTATTCAGAAAAATAAATCCGAAAAGACGCTTCAATATATTTGAAGCGTTTTTTCTTTTAACATAAAGAATATTTATAACTTATTCGAGACTAAAATGAAGACATTGAATCTGAAGATCATCGCCTGCAATGTCATGTGGCGTGAACACTGCCATTATGCCTACATATCGTTTAATAAGTTTGAATTCAAATATCTGCCCTGGGGGCTTCACCGCGATCCCGGCGAAATCCGGCTGGAAGTGCAAAAGGCCGTCGATGATACGCCCGACACCTTTGACGCCATTTTGTTAGGCTACGGTTTATGCAGCAAGGGTGTCGAAGGCATCTTTGCCCGCCAGACCAGGCTGGTCATTCCCCGGGGGCACGATTGCATAACTTGTTTCCTCGGTTCAAAAAAGCGTTACAAGGAATACTTTGATGCGCATCCCGGCACCTACTGGTATACTCCCGGCTGGATCGAAAACCACCTTCCGCCGGGAAAGGAGAGATATGAAAAGACTTTTGAAGAGTACAGGAAAAAGTATGGAGAAGACAATGCCAAATTCCTGATGGAGATGGAGCAGGACTGGTTTAACAAATACTCGACCGCCGCATACGTTGACCTTCCAGTGGGAAATACTGACTTTTGCAAAGCCTATACCCGCCAATGCGCTGAATGGCTGGGCTGGCAATACGATGAGATTAAGGGCGATCCGTCGCTGCTCAAACATTTCGTCGACGGCGATTGGAACTCCGATGAGTTCCTGGTAGTCGAGCCTGACCACCATATTGAAGCGACAAATGACGACAAAATAATGCGTTCAGTACAAAATAGTTGTAATTGAAAATGTGTTAAAATCACTTTCAATTTATAGTGTCCGCATTTTCTCCAGCCGGCGCGCTAATGAATCTGGTTTTCGGCTGAGTCCGAATGCCTTGATTTTCCACCATTCAGTCAATGGCGGAACTCCGGCGGGGATTCTCGCTGGAGAACTCCAACTCCGGGCATTGAAAGCCGACAGGCACCCAGGATTGATAATAATTACCCGTTGCGCCGGCGCTGGCGAAATCGCAATAGCGGACAGCATTGCCATCCGTATCTCTGCCTTCCAGCAGAATCAAAGGATTATCTGAAGGAACCCTTTCCCATTTCTGAAGGAGTTCAAGCGCGGGTTGTGCAAGATGCGGCACCCCTTCCGGCGAGTAGTCTCCGTCATTGAAACGCGCATCATAAGCCAGCAATACGGGGCCGCGATAGATCGAAGCGTAATTGATGACCTGATTACTTGACTCTTTCCCTTTCTGAATGAATGCGCCTTTACCGATATTCAGCGTCCAGCCGTCCGTTCCCGCCGTAATTCGGAAACCGATTAAATTGCGTCCTGCTTTCAGCGGAAGCTGAGTCAAATGACGCCGGTCCTTCACGCCGGAATCATTTAAAACTTCCTGCCCGTTGACGAAACAAGAATACCGCCAGTCGCACCCTGACAAAATAGGTAGTGTCCCGTCTGACGGGGCGTCGATTTCGGTGAAGCACCAGACGGCGGCATGTGCCCCGGCCCCGCTGAAAATCTTGTTGAAGTCAATATAGCCTGCCGTACTGTGGACGCGGACCGGCGCACCGTTTCCCGCGCACATTACATCTGCCATGGTCGCTGCTTTATCCAGAAGCAATTCCTCCGCCGGAAGCCACGCCGGAGAATTTCCCTTGTTAATAACAGGTCCGCCAAGCAGCCATTCAGCTTCCCAGTCATTGGCATCCACATAACCCATAGCGGGGTGCCGCCAGAATTGAAGCTGGAAATCCATTTCAAGCCGGATTTTGTCGCCGTCCGTCCATTGCCGCTCAATCCGCAAATAGTCGCCGCTTTTAACGTTCTCCAGTTCCTGCCCGTTCACCTGGACATGGGTTTTCCTGCTCCAGCAAGGAATGCGCAGCGCAAGTGTAAACGTCTCCGCCATAGTCGTGGAAATCGAAAGATTGATCACGGCGTTCCGCGGATAGTCAGTATCCTGTTTGACCGTCACGGTGTTGCCGGAGTGGAGTGAAGTTTTCATTGAACCCGGGCCGTAATAGTTTAGTGTCAGTCCCTTTTTGTCATGCATCAAAGCCCATTCGCCAAGCAGTCCGAGTGCGCGGGGGCCGTTCACCGAGCAGCAGTTCAGCTCGGAGCTTCCAGCGCGCGCCTGAAATACGATATCGTGCGCACTGGCTTTCCGCACACCATCCATCGGCGTATTGTAGGTGACCCACCGGCCGGAAGGACTCATCATCCCGAGCCCGCTGTTGAGCATGGACAGTTCAAGTTCGTCCGCTACCGGAGAGCTTCCGGTCAGCCGCAGCATCTCCACAGACATTGCCATCCAGGCGACCGTGCAGCAGGTTTCAATTGCTCCGACATTATATGGATTTCCCGTGGCTTTTTCGCCGGAGGTAAAACCGCCGTTATTATGACGGTCTCCGCTAAGCATGCTCCACCACAGCGATTCGAAAGCTTTGCGGCATGATTCATCGCCGGTGAGGTAATACAGCTCGACCAGTCCCATGATCGGATGCAGGCTTTCCCAGCGCGGCTTCGGGGTCTGAAAAAAATCCTGTCCGGCAAGAGGCGCCTGCAGATAGTCTCCGGCCAGGGGACTTCCTGTCGCATCCTTCGCGGCAAATTCTTCAAGAATCTGCCGCGCCAGCGCCAGATAACGCGGTAGCCCGGTCTTCCGGTAAAGCAGACAAAGCGAATGGATCGGCGCCAGATTCATTTCCGTGGAGCCGGTATCAACCAGCCGCGGAGTTTTTTCCCCAAGATAAATTTCACACAGCAAGTCGGCGATCTTTGTCGCAGCGCTCAATGCTTCATTATCCCCGGAAACCTCGTTCCACAACATCAGTCCGAGCATAGAGTGGTAATGCGACCAGGTATCCCAGTTATTTGCGCTGTTTGGAGCATGATTGGTCATGCGGGAATCCTGCGGCCAGCAGCCCAGATAACCGTCGGCATCCTGACAGGCGCACATCTCCTTTACAAAATGCTCGAGATGGAAACGAAGCCGGGCATCGCCGGTCAGCCGCAGTATTTGCGCCGAATGCGTCAGATACTTCCCGGCAAATTCCCCGACCCATGGAGACCAGTACCGGTAGGGCTTCCGGTCGCGTTCCCTGAACATGCCCAGCATTGCAGGATTCGCAGCGGGCGCGGGAAGAATCCACTGCTCCGTTACAGCTCTAAGCCGCCGCCCGATTTCCCCTTCCATCTCGAATTCTACCGGGCGCGAGACAGTCAAGACCGGATCGTGTATTGCCGTCACGACAGATGTTATTTTTGCAGACATGAAAGTTACTCCATTAATAAACTTTTTTCGTCATATAATTATTGTGTATTATACAGAATATAACGTCACTGTTCAAAATACTGAATTGCAGAAATGACATTTTATATGTATATTTTGACATGAAAAGTGCCAATGTAACTTATGCCCCATACGCCGCCTGCACTTTTTTAACCGAATGGAATCTGATAATCGCCCCGTCATTGCAGAGCACAGCCTGGCTTTTATGATCAGTTTCAATTTTTCAGGAGTTTTAAACAAGACGTCAGGCTTTCTCCGTTGGCGTTTTGCCAACAACTCATCAGCTCACAACAAAATAATGAAAAGTTGTAGCTGCTGTTTTCCTGCCGCTGTTGATTCATCGCTTTTTGGGGATAAATTAGACGTTATGTCGTCATTTATAAACGCTGAAAATACAAAATGGTGAATTATGGACAGTCATGAATTGCAGGAATTTGAATTTGGCGATAAAAGAGTTACAGCCAAAATTTCGGTCTGCCCGGTGGTGAATTGCAATTGCGGCGATATGTTATTGGAATTTAATTCTCCGGACCTGCCCCTGGAAATCGATTTGAACATTTTTTCCCGTGAAATCACGGCAGATCAGGATGATTCGCTCTCCGAAGATGAGAATGATCACCTGGCAGAGCAGCAATTTATGGACTCCATCAGCGAGAAACAGTGGGAAAAGTTTTTTAGATGCTATATGGATATGAAACAACGCCAGGCCGCAAAGGCCGGACTTGAAGATCATTACTATATTTTTGACTTCAATAGAATTGAAAAAGAGGGGGAACTGACAACCTATTGCGATGTCTTCCCGTTTGACGTTCCCATGGAAATTGAATCCGGCAGAGAGACGCTTACAGTGATAGATTATCATTGTCTGAATCCGGCCTGCGGCTGCCATGACACAGTTGTGGAGTTTGTTAATCTGCGCGACTGCCCGGAAGATGAAGAGCCGCAGTCTTACGGTATCTTCATGCTTGATTATCAGAAACAGACATGGGATTTAATGCCGGGTGAAGAGGATGGAGTAATCCCGATGGCGGTATTGCGCAACCTGGTCGAAAATCAAAATCCTGACTTCTGCAGGGAACTGGCGAAACACCATAAAAAATTGAAAGAATTATATCAGATCCGCCGGATGCAGGCAAAAAGCGGATCGAAAAAAAGCGGAAAGAAAAAAAGAAGATGAGTGAACTCCAAATAAGTGAAAATATTTCCGGGGATAATCTATTTCCTTCTTTGCGGGAATTGCTGAACAAGGAACTCGGAGACGCGGTCCGTCCTGACTTGTCCAGGTTAACCCTTGGCAATGAAGTTGATATGCAGGAGAAGTTGTTGATTTCCAAACGCGAAGAGATTGATGTTGTTTGTGCAGACCGGGTTTTAAAATGGCGGAATGATTCCATCCGCGCACTGTTCCGGGGCAACCGCGTCCCGCCGGATTTAAAAGATTTTCCGACGGAGTATCATTTTTTCTTTTCCAGAATTGAACAGCCGATTGCGACTTTCAGCAAACA
>CAIJKT010000380.1 GCA_903821255.1 uncultured Lentisphaeria bacterium
CAACTCTATCAATGTAAAGAACTTACGCAACTTTTACCCCCTTTCGTTTACGGTTCAATAAAATACCGCAAAACCATGTTTTTTCAAGACAGCAACCTGTTAAATTAAAGCCTCTGTTACAAGAAAATCATATGACAATATCATCTAATTCCGGGGAGGCCAATTCAATGAAGTATGCTTTATATTTTTCAACAGGTTGTTCTTGCCATCCCATTCCAATCCTCGTGAAACAGGATCGGGATTGAGATAATAAGTGAAATTTACATATTTAGGACCGAATTCTATATTCCCACTGATCTTGCCATACAACCCGCTAATGATATTGCCCTTGGCATCACGTTGTGTCCGTACTCGGAAATAGTAGTTCTGATCCTCGCGGACGTTCTCGTAGACAGATTTGTCTTTCTCGCTGCAAATACGCAGTTTTAATAGATTTTCGTAACCACTCTCCGGGGCTTCATGCGCCAGTCGTAATTCGCTACCTCCACGAGGAGGAGCAAATACCGGCTGGATTCCATCCCCCGGATTGGAGAACGTAAGAGTAATGACATAATTGTAATATACTTCTGGGAAACGGGTTGTTCCCGGCTCTTCACGCCTGCTTCCTTCCACTTTAAAGATAAAATCGGCGGTTTCGCCTTTACCATAAGGAGCGATCCAGTCGCCTTGCGTCAAATCATAGCCGCATTCTATTCTCAGTCCCGGCAATTTGCTTTGTTCACGCTTGGCATACATCGGAATTTGCGTTCCAATTTTCTTCAACATTACCTCGATCGTCGGATTCCACGGTTCCCAGCCATGAAAGATATTGGAAGATTTTTTCAGTTGAATACTTCCTGATGTTTTGTAATAATTATCTTTGAAAACTAGAAATCCAGCGTCACCTTTATATTCAATTTGGGCAACGCATATGCCTTCGCTATCCGTTAAATATGTGATCTTTTTATCAGGCCCATCATCTCCCCATCCCGTCCTATTTGGGAGACTTATTCTAACATTCGCACCCGGAATCGTATTTCCGCTTTCATCAATAGCCTTGATAGTAAATTTTGCGTCATCGGCAAAAGCAGTACCAGAAACCAGCAACATCAGGCAACATGTAATCGTCGTTAAATATTTCATTTTAATCCTCCTGTGATTATTATATCTTCAAACAATCGATAGTTAAAGGGGAATGCCACATTTTTTATATCACTGTGTTTCCATCTTCCTCGCTCATCCGGCCATGCCATATTTTCAGTTTTAAATAACTCCATATTCCGGTTCCTACTTTCATCATTCCATTTTTGCAGCCCATTCGCGCCCATGGCAAATGACAGTGCCGGAATGGCGTCGGCGAGTATCTTTGCCCTGACTACCGGATTGTCGGCGACAGCGCTACCGTTATTCCCGAACAATCCGTTATTGTCAAATGGATTGAAATATGGATCGGTTCGAAGGATGGCGTTGTGCTCGTCGGTGTTATCAGCCAATGCGTTGATGGAATCCCTGGTCCACAATAAATAATCGTTATTGGCGCCCCACCCGCCCTCACAGTTACCGGGGGCCAGCCACATTAAAAATGTTCCCTTACGAATTTCCTGATTGTACCATGCACTTTCACTAAGAGAGGGTATCGCTCCGTTTCCGTTTGTCAGTACATCTTCCGATGCTGAATAGTAATTATAGGCATTGGCTATATTACCGAAACGATTCCGCCAAGTCAACTTACTTCGTGCGTCTCCGGACGGGAACAACTGATACCATTCACTGGCCCAGAGCCGGGTGTCGTATTGGGCCCAATCCGGATGGCGCATGCTGTCGCGCTGGCTGACCGTGGCATCATACGCTTCCTGTGCTACCGCCGCGTTTAGCATGAAATATGCATTCACACTCAAACCGCTATCCGCAATCGCGCTGGACACCAGCATATTCCCCAAGCTATGCCCTGCTATGTATTTCCCATTGGCACCCGGTAAATTAACAACTGCAACTTTCAGACCAGCCGCCGTAGCAAACGCGTTTCTTACGTTCTGATAATAGTCTGGCGTTATTCCTCCTGTGAGTGGTATTTGACCTTGATTCCCATACCAGGTAACAGCAGTATACATGGCATTGGAGCCTGACTGATAAAGCCGTTTAAACATTTCCGCATTCCAGCCCCTCGCGGCTTTTTCGCTGACGCTGTATCCATGCACAAATATGAAATCCTTTCCGTTGGAGATATTGTCCGGGAAGTTTGCCGGTTCATTTATATTGGTGGCGCGAGATTCACTGCCTCCTGCAGCGTCGCGCAAATTGACCCAGCGGTACATATCCTCCACTCCTGAAATTTTTAACGGCATTGACGTTTCGTATATTTTTTTACCGTCTTTCCAAACTTCCAAAATCAAAGGTTTTTCTGTTTTAGCCGCTCCTTCGAACAGCAAAATCCCTTTGTCCGGATTCTCGATTATTTTGTTCAGGAACGTTGTACTTAGCGTGATTATTTTGGGATCTAAGTTATTCTTGAATCCGTGAAAGAATTCGTGAAAAAAGTTAATTAAAAACTAGCTAAACCCG
>CAIJKT010000381.1 GCA_903821255.1 uncultured Lentisphaeria bacterium
CTCCAAACTCTCGGAGTGCGGACGGTTGTCCGTCTGGTTATGCCGGCCGCATGGGCAGGAACAGGTGTCCAGGTGCAGTGCTGTCCGTGGCTGTCCAGAATGTGTTTAAACAGCGTTCCGAATGTGTCAACCAGGGGTTACGGGTTCAGGTCGTCAGGGGCGCTGCCGCCGAGAAAACTTTTGATCCCGTGCGGAATAAACGGGACTACGGATAGCAGTTTTGTCTTCTCTTCTTTTCTGACAAAGACCGCCCAGCCCGGCAGCAAATATAGCAGCCCGGCGATCGGACCGGCTAAAACGAGCAGCAGCAGATTCCACTCGTTGAGCGGGATGACCGCAGTAATCCATTTGAGAAAGAGTATTGCCGGGATGCCGATCAGGAATGCCGGCAGGTAGACTTTCCAGACATAAGTCCAGATTGACTGGTCACAGAACTTTGCCGCAAGCGGTAAGACAATGAATATGCTGATGATCACATTCGGAATCAGCGTCCCGAACGCGACTCCCGGAACGCCGAAATGAAACACCAGCAGAATACTCAAGCTGAGATTGGCAATGCTTTCGCCGACATACAAGCCGGCGACCAGGCGATGTCTGCCAGCCATTTGCAGAAAATTAATGGCGGAACTGCGGAAAGCAACCATAACGTAAACAGAAACCAGCATGATGTAAACGATAAACATGACATTCTCCGATGAGACTTTCAGCCATGCATGCATGATCTGTCTGGCCAGCATTCCGAAGATGATCAGCGCGCAGGTACTCAGGAAAACCGTCAGGCGGATACTGTTGAACAGCATATCCTGCAGCTTTTCACGGTTTCCGGCCTTATGCAGCGAAGCTACCAGCGGAGGTATGTTCTCCTGGAACTGCATAGTCAGGCTGCTCATGATTTCCGGAATTCTGGTCCCGAGCTGATAGACGGTCACCCCGGCTAAGCCGACCATCACCCCGAGCACGATCCGGTCGGCTTTGAAAATGATCATTTCGGCGATGGACACGATATACGCGAACACGCTGAAGTCGGCGATTTCCCGGATGGTTTTCATGTTCAAGCCGGAGAAGGATATTTTGAGACCGGGAATCAGTTTGAATACGGTTACCGCCATCATGGTATTGGTCAGTAAATTGGGGATGGCGGCAAAAATCGCCAGGCTCAAAAGTGACCCGTCAAGCTTGATGATAAGATAAACGCCGGCAAATTCCAGCACCGTATTTATCAGCATGATGTAATTGCGCAAATAGTGCCGCTTCATGCCCACCAGTATTTCCGGGAAAATCCCGCCGGGGAAAACGCCGGAAATGCCGATCCCGAACAGAATGAATGATAAACGGTAATACCATATATTGGCACCGGGCGGAAGAACAAAGATATCCTGAATGAAGAACATCATCACGAACGCAAATGAAATGATCAGCAGCGACATGGACAGGTAACTGAAGAAAACCGCCGACAGAATCTTGCTGTAGTGCTCCACATCTGTGCTGAACGTGGATTCAGCCGTATATTTCTGGACAGTTTTGCCGAAGCCGAAGTCCAGCAGCAGGGAATAGCCGAATATAGCCCAGAGCAGAGTCCAGAAGCCGTAGTATTGATCGCCGAGCCCCAGAAAAACGATTCTGGTAAGAATAACCGCGCTGACCATTCTTGTTCCGAGGAGCAAGTAATTGGTGGCGGTGTTTTTGAAAATAAGTTTACCGAGTTTCCCCATTGCGGCTAATATCCTTAATGATTATTCTGTTGATCCTGATGTTTCCAAACTAATAGACCCCTTATCGTTTTTCTTCGTTCAGTTCAAAAATGACTTCCTCTTTTTTGTGGAAGTAAATGTAAAGAGCATATATTGTCAAAAGTAAAAACACCACCGCCGATAACGGGAAAACATCTATATCACTGATATCGTAATGGCATGTCTGAACAAAATCACCGATGTGCGGCAGTTTACAGATCAGATGGGAGATACGTAAAACCAGTGAAAACGGAACAGCAAAAAAGATGATGAAAACGGCTGAAATTAACATGTTGATTTTATCCTTGCGAAGCATGAAAAAATAGAATTCAGCCAGAAGAACCAGCATTATTAAATTAATGTCATGAAGCCGGTGATAAGACAGCAGCATGGTGATGCACATTATAGCCAGAATGAAATTCATCCCGAATGAATTTTTCCGGCGGTCCCTGAGAACAATATATACCCCCAGCAGCCCGAAGAGTAATTTTGCCGGAATGTTTATAATGCCCAGTTTGAAAAAACCTATATTCAGCATGCTGTAGCCGCTTGCCGCATAGGTATTAAATCCTCCGGCTGAGACATATTGCTGGATGAGGTCTGTATATCTGCTGTAAAGTTTGATGATATTATGTCCGCAGAGTGCCGGCGAGATCGCAAAAAGCAGAAAGAGCAGAAAAGAGACGAGGCAGAAGAGATAGTTCTTTTTCAGAAACAGCGCCGGGGCGAGAATGGTTAACATGGTATATTTAGTGACTGCGGCAAGGCTGAATAAAATAATCCTGGACCACTTATTGCGGCAGTAAAGGCACAAGACAAGAAATAAAGTCAGAAAGATGGTGTTTTGACCAAGCCGGAATGTCATTGTCACCGGCGTGGAATTGAGAAAGATGAAAGCCATAAACAACATCAGTACTGCTTTCACATCATGTTTTTTATAATTAAAATTATCCAGCATCCGGGCTTTTTTGAAAAATAGATAAACCAGGCAGCATGCGGCAATAATATTAAATGAAAGATGAATAACTTTTGCCGTATCAAGATTAAAGGGGATAAACGGCGTGAAAAATAGAAATGTTCCGGGGAATACAATGGGCGGACAGGTCCAGTCAATCAGCGTGAGATTCTTCAGATTATACGGATCAAGATTGCGCCAGATCGCCATTGAGGTATCAACATGGCATACAAAATCAACCAGGGGGTTGTCTTTAAGCGTAACAATGATTCTGAATAAAGTGAGCGCAAACATGCAGAAAGCAAGCATATAGAAGATATTGCGATTAATAACGGTGTTAAGTTTCAGATATTTTTTCATGCGGTCCATAATATAATGTCAGGATTGACCAGCTTCCTCGGGTTTTATCTTGTTAAATTCAAAAATGACATCTTCTTTCTTATAGAAGTAAAGATAAAGAGAATATATTGTCAAAAGCAGAAAAACTATCGCCGGTAACGGGAAAACATCTATATTATTGACATAGTAATGGCATGTCTGGAAAAAGTCACCGATATGCGGCAGTTTGCAAGTCAGATGAGACAGCCTTATAACCAGCGAAAAGGGGACAGCAAAAAAGATGATAAAAGCGATTGAAATTGATATATTGATTTTGTCCTTCTTAAGCAGAAAAAAATAAAATTCGGCCAGTAGAACCAGCATTATTAAATTAATGTCATGAAGCCGGTGATAAGACAGCAGCATGGTGATGCACATTATGGTCAGAATGAAATTCATCCCGAATGAATTTATCCGACGATCCCTCAAAATAATATATACCCCCAGCAGTCCGAAGAGTAATTTTGCCAGAATGTTAATAATGTTTGGTTTGAAGAAATCTATGTTCAGCATGCTATAGCCGCTTTCCGCATAGGTATTAAATCCGGAGGAGACCGATTCCTGAAGGATTTCTGCATAGCGGCCGTAAAGCGCGATAATATTATGTCCGCAGAGTGCCGGCGATATCGCGAAAAGCAGAAAGACTAGAAAGGAAACAATGCAGAAAAGATAATTTTTTTTCAGGAACAGCGCCGGGGCGAGAAGGGTTAGCATGGAGTATTTGGAGACTGCGGCAAGGCTGAATAAAATAATCCTGGACCACTTATTGGGACTGTAAAGGCACAGAACTAGAAATAAAGTTAAGAATAGAGTGTTTTGTCCATGCCGGAATGTCAGCATCACAGGCGTGGAATTAAGAAAAATGAACGCCATAAACAATATCAGCACTGCTTTCACATCTGGTTTTTTATAATCAAAATTATCCAGCATCCGGGCTTTTTTGAAAAACAGGAATACCAGGCAGTACGCGGCAATAATACTAAGTGAAAGATGAATAATTTTCGCCCCAGCAAGGCTAAAGGGAATAAACGGTGCGGAAAGCGGAAAAGTTCCGGGAAATATAATAGAAGGTGACGTCCAGCCGATCAGCATAAGATTTTTCAGGTTATGTGGATTATATGGATCGAGATTATTCCAGATGGCTGTTGCTGTATCAACATAGCAGACAAAATCAACCAGGGAGTTGTTCTTGAAAGCAAGGATGATTCTGAATAAGGTGAACACGGACATGCCGAGAAAAAACATGTAGAAAAAATTGCGGTTAACAATTGTGTCAAGTTTCAGATATTTTTTTATGAGGTTCATGATTATTAAAACCTGCTGACATTACTTACTTTTAAAATTGCATTTGACGCCGAATATGATATCAGGATTGACAAACTCCATAAAAGATCTTCGGGAGTCTCCGGTCAGGAACATATTTCGTCAATCCTGAATTTCATAACTTTGAAATAGTCGCCTACCCAGCCGGGTGGATTGACTGCCGGTGCAGATGAAATAAAGCTGGCGAACGAGTCTTTGTCTTCCGGAGCAAAGCCATGCATGCCGGGCAGGGCTTTAAGGCCCATGTCGCAGGGTTCGAGCTGCCAGCCTGGATTCAGCAGGAAAATCATCTGACCGTACATGTCGTCCTGGAAATTGATGCCATACTTTATTTTTTCTTCATGATTCAGGATATGTCCATCTTTTGATTCCGATAATAATTTGCATATCTGGACTCTGGCCTGATCGTTAAAAAACCACATCCTCGCCATTGTCGAATCATATACCGCCGCATAATCCTTGCCGAATTTAAACCCGAGAGCTTCAACCTGTTTTTTTAGATCCGAAGTCCCGGCCAGCGCGGTCATGCCGTGGTCGGACATGATCGAAATGGTAAAATCCCCGTAATTCCCGGCCGCGGCTTCAAACAGAGTTTTTATTTGCACGGAATACCATTCCAGTTTTTTCCGGATAGCAGCCTTATCCTTGAGTTTCATATGGAGCAGGCCGTCCAGGGCGGCTGTGTAAAGAAAGGCGAATTTGATCTCCCCCTGATTAAGCTCTTCGAGGAGTTTAGCGATGTTCTCAGGTTCAGACAGACGCCAGTCGGATATATGGTATGGTACCTGTTTCCGGGTCAGCAAGTCGGCCAGATTCTCCACCGGCGTCATGCCGCCGGGAACGAAAATGTCGGTTTTTTCGATATAATCAAAATAAGGCAGCCGGTCGTATGGCATGGAATACATTTCAAAATACCCGGTAACTCCATAGAAGCGGGCAATTATTTTTGAAAGTATGTGCCTTACCCGCCAGCGGTTGAAAATCCGCGGCGGAAGGTATTGCAGCATCAGC
>CAIJKT010000382.1 GCA_903821255.1 uncultured Lentisphaeria bacterium
AGGACGCGGCTTTATGCCGATTTTAGCGTTGACTGCGACAGGTTCTAATGTCGCTCCCATCGCCTTTTTACCTATCCTCATCTTTGTTCATTTCTTTCATGCCAGATTTGACACTACCGGAAAAAGACCATGCCTTTCTGTTTTACCGTATCCGCATGAATGTAACAGGCATAACCCTGCTTGATGGATGCCGCGTCAACGACGAAGACCGCATCCGCCATGGCGGCGCGGGCGGGAATAATGTCCGGCAGCAGGTTATGCGCGCCGGTGATGTAATGGCGGTTGAACAGATTGCCGGCGCTGATGATGTTCATGGACATATACATGATCTGCATTTCAACCAGATCGTTGAAAAAATGCGTTCCCAGCGAAATGTCCGGACTGAGATTTTCGTGCATCAGCGCCAGTTCACAGAGTATGGAGACATTCTTTATTTCATTGAAATTAACCGGAATGCCCAGCGACGGCATCGCCGTACCCCAGCGGCCGGGGCCGATCAGCATGAGATTGTCGTCATGGGTGAAATAATTGGTGATTTCGCCGATCAGCCGGGCAACGGCATACCGGTCCTGGATGGACATTGAACTGTAGCGTTCAGGCTCAATGTAAATGATCTTGCCGACCGGATCGTATTTGCTTTGCCCCAGCAGCGGATCGAATGTGCGGAGCAGAATATCCTCGTCCGGTATATTCTGCGGGGCGACCAGTTCTTTGGCGTTGCCGGTAAAATGAAACGGGCGGCATTGCAGAATGTTAATCCGGTATTCCTCCTCATTCACGAAGTTCGCCGAGAATTCAATGTCCACCGGATGCCGGTACGCTTCCTCCAGCGTTTTAAGAATTTCACCCATGTCCTGAATAAATTCAGTGCATGTGAGCAGCTTTTCAAAAGACAATATCCACGGAAACACTTTTTTAACTTTCATCTGTTTCGCCCGTTCAAGCATCTCCTCGTCCTTTGACGCGAAAAGCGACAGCGCCGGAATGTTTTCATTGCCCGCGATATCGCTGAATTTCACGGATTCCGGCTTGTTGGAGTTGAAACTCAGGATATCCATAATTTTCTGGCTGTATTTTCCAATCTGGCCGGCATCGGATTCAGGGCGCAGCAGCGGCTGATTGATGGCCACAATCCGGGTGTGATCGCCGGCATGCTGCTCCACGGCGCGGGTGCCCAGGCCGAACACCAGGCGCAAAACCCCTTTCGACGGGTCGATTCTTTTATTCCAGGCGAACGGGTTAAACGAGTAGCCGACGCCGGCGATTTGCGGGAAATAGGAATGTTCATGGAAGTTGCCGGATACGCGCTGAACCAGCAGCCCCATGCGTTCCTCCTTTTCCAGCAGCCCTTTGTGCAGCCGGTACGCCAGCGCGTTCTCGTTCATGGTGCTGGCATAAACATTTCTGACCGCCTCGGCGAATGCCTCCATCCTCTCCTCCGGCGTGCCGCGGTTGACGCAGAAATAGCTTTCATATTTACCGGAAAACGCATTGCCGTAAGCGTCTTCCAGCAGGCTGCTGGAACGCACGATAATCGGACTTTGCCCGTAATAATTAAGCATCAGCTTGAACCGCTCTTCGACATCTTTCGGGAAATGGCCCTGTAGAATTTTGCGCCTGAATTCGGACGCGGCGGAAAAGTCGCCGGTTGAGCGTTTGATCCGGCGCAAATCCCACCAGCAGTCGTTCTGGATGATATAAGTATAGAACACGTCGGAACCGATGAAGAAGGAGTCGTGCGGCTCCAGCCTGGTCTCCCATTTGGGGTCGGCCTTTTTCATGATGGACTGGGCCAGCAGCATGCCGACGG
>CAIJKT010000383.1 GCA_903821255.1 uncultured Lentisphaeria bacterium
AATTTTACACTTTTCTCGCTTTTCTTGCTTTCCACTTTTCTCGCTTTTTCCGACCCCGACAATTCGGAGAGTCCTTGAGCAGGGGCTGTTTTGCCCATGCGGCCAGCATCACCAGACGGGCAGCCGCCCGACTCCGACAATTCGGAGAGTCCTTGAGCGTATATCATATCAACATTCTGGACATCCGTTCTGCATTTCCCGATTCCAAATTTTACACTTTTCTCGCTTTTCTTGCTTTCCACTTTTCTCGCTTTTTCCGACCCCGACAATTCGGAGAGCTGTTGAACAGCAGGTGACGCCAGGTTTTCCAGCCAGTACCTGATGGCTTTCACATTGGGCGGCAACTGGCGTTCGGTGGTTTTGCGGAGGCTGCCGTCCCGGCTGACGTCGGTGATGACGGGGCATCTGCCCAGCGCCAAATCCAGCAGTTTCTGCCGTATCCGGCCGTAGCACTCCCGTTTGCCGCGTTCCAGCGCCGCTTTGAATACCGGATACTGTTTCCTGTAACGGTAGAAGGTTGATGACACGATGCGCAGCCGGCCGGCAATCACCAGATCCGGATACCCTTCGGCGGCGTAACGTTCGGCGTCCTCCAGAAATTTCGCGTCATATTTACCGCCGTCCGCACTGCTGTCCGGCTCCGCTTCCGCCGGATCTTCCTGACAGTCCGCGAAATGCTTATGCCGTTCCAGCCAGCGGATGATGGCTGAAACATCGGGCGGAAGCTGCCGTTCGGTTTTGATTTCGTGTCCCCGGACGTCTTTGACGGTGGCGGCCCGGCAGTAGCCCAGCATCCGCCATATCCCGCTTTCCTCGACTTTGTCGTCGGCATACTGCCGCCCGTGTGCGACGGCATCCGCGAATTCCGGGTATTTCCGCAGATAATCATAGAACGTATCCCTGGAAATCCCCAACTCCCGCGCGATTTGAGTATCGCGCATGCCTTTGGACGCGTATTCCTCCGCCTGTGCCGGAAAACTCTCATCATACTTCAGTTTCGACATTTTTCATCTCCGTTTTTAACCTTTTGCCCAAGTATTGTGTATCCACATATAGTAAAATTGTCACCACAAATGCAGTTAAATCATTAATAATCAGCCACTAAAGTTAATTAAAACGGTGTAAATATCGCATAGTCAGCGGGAAAAAACATCCATTTTGAAATGCGAGACAGCCGTTTTCCGTATTTTCTGGAGGGTTGTCCTCTGTGACAACCGGTTTTCGAATCCGGAGCGGGAGAATATCCAATGTCCAATTGGAAAACAAGTTAACAGGAATAGACAGGATTTTTTATAAGAAAATTGGTATTTTTTTCTTGATTTTTGTGATATTTTGTTATATTTTGTGATATAATTAATTATTAACAATACGGAAACGGAATGACCTGGAAAGTTTGAATTATCATTATGTCGCCTGCTGGATGGCGGAAAAAGAAACTATAACCATAGAGGTGTATTATGTTGGCAGTCGTGAGAAAGCCCCGTACTGAAATATCGCTCCACGGAGCCGGGACCAGTCAGATACTTGAATTTCTGCGCAAGCAGTTTACCGTTGAAATTCTTGATGTTGACACCAGCCGCGTTGAAGATGACGGTGACGAACTGGTTGATATCAGAGATACAGATTTCTGGAAACAGAATAAGCATCGCATTCTTGCCGGCGCACGTCATAAAATCAATATGACGCAGAAAGAACTGGCCGAACGTTCCGGGATGCGTCAGACGGTTATCAGCGAATACGAAAACGGCAAGCGTCCGATGACGCTTAGAGCGGCAACTAAGTTGGCGGCGGTACTGAAAACCACGCCCGAACGTTTGATGCCGTAAACGTTACAAAAGATATTACAAAAAAGCCGGCGCGTAAAACGCCGGGCTTTTTTTCTCTCCCGCAGTCACGGGAGCACGCGACTGCGGAACGGATATGGGCCGGGGGTCATCCTGTTGATTCCGAATATCCTGTGCTGACTTTTTGTTTCTGCTGTTTGCATAATATTCCCATCCGGCTATATTCTACTTTCAAAATACGTCACCGGCATGTTGAAACAATACATAGGAGTCGTTAAATCAATTTTCTGGCGGCAAAAAATCTGTTTAACGGCAGTTTTATGATGAAAAATATGATTTTTTATACACAAAATGTACAAAAGATAGGGTACGACCCCGCTCAGAGGGAACCCCGCTCAGAGCTCAGAATGGGTGGGGATTTATAAATGATTAATATATACAGAAAAGGATTAGGCATCCAGAGATTAAAAATATATTCAAATCGAACAGGAAGCGAATTTTATCTTGAAATGAATTCAATATTCGAAAAGAGGGGCTTTTCACCCCAATGCACTTTTAGATCATCCATGAGTAGCGGCAAGGAGATATTGATGAATATACAATATAAAGTTCCTAGTTTCTTCTTCAGCACACAAAGTTATTACGAAGGCGCTGTCTTTCTTGACAGTAAAAATATAGGCAGGATTATGATTAGTAACAATGATAATTGTTATGTGAACATCAGCCTTGCCTCAGGTTCCAAGATAAGTCTTTGTGGAAGAACCAAAGAAAAATCTTGCCGTCATGCATTTATATATCACAAAAATTTTAGTGTTATTACCAAATATAATGGAAATGAAGTAATTGAAATGGTCGATCCTGGAGCAAATAGGGACA
>CAIJKT010000384.1 GCA_903821255.1 uncultured Lentisphaeria bacterium
GCTTTCGACCCGAAACATCCAGGTACGCTGATTACCAAAGATTATGTCTCACCCGAACCGCGGGTCGAGATGATCTGCGGTCGCAAAGACATCCTTGCCATCGAAGTGTTTGACCCTGAAAGGGTCGGACAAAGCGGTTATGACTTTAAACTGCTCGAAAGTTTTGCCCGGTACAAGATCAGTTATATAGCCAAAAACACCAATGCGAATACAATTACGCATTATGTGCCGCAGAAGAGTAAAGACCTGAAGGCATGTGTGGAAAGCATCAAGGCGCATTTCCCGGCGGCTGAGATTACCACCAGTGAAGTGGCAATAGTTTCCGTGATTGGTTCCAATATGAAAATTCCAGGTTTCCTCTATCGCGCAGCTAGGGCCCTGGCCGAGAAGAAAATCAACGTTCTCGCACTGGACCAGTGCATGCGTCAGGTGAATATGCAGTTCATGATCGAGCGGGATCATTACGAAGAGGCTCAGAAAGCCCTTCACCGGGAATTTGTCGAAGTTCAGTAACCGCCCCGCTGATTTCAATCCATAACCCGCAGTTGTTGAGCTGCGGGAGCCATTTTTTCTCCTGCTGCCGCTGTCAGATATTGCTTTTTGACGGATTTTGTGATATTATTGAATATCATGGACATGTTGTTGTAAAACAAGTTAGACGACGGGGGAATTAAAAATGGATTTAAAACGCCGGTTCAATCTGTTGGCTTTGGCTGTCGCGCAATTCATTAAGTTCTTGCTCATTCTCGCGATTATCGGCGGCGCGGGTTATGCCGTCTACTTTGTCTGGATGAATTTCATCAAGCAATCCACCTCTACTGTGAATAGCGCAGGAGCGGCCAGAACGGAAAAAGTACTTAACCCAAAATAATCATCGAGTATTGAAAACCATTTGTTAGATTGTGGAAATAAAAAAACGGGACTGAAGCTAATCAGTCCCGTTTTTTTAGATACAATGGTTTATTTAACCGCATTGCCGGATACTTCAACTGATCTGTAGAAGCAGACAAAAGTCGGCATAATCCAGAAGCTGGAAGTATTTGACTTCAGGTCAAGAGTGCTGGCTGCGCCGAGTGCTTTGCTTTTGTCGGTAACCATGTCGGTCACGGCTTTAACATTTACAGTATCTTTTCCCCATACTGTTGCGCCCGGTTTTTCGGTGTCACCGCCGACAATCGGAATTGACAGACAGTAGATGCCCCAGTTGTCACCATAAACGTGGGCGACATTGGAACCGGTGGTGGCAATTTTCTGTCCATTCAGTTCGTCTGCGACCTGGACTGATGAGCAGCCCTGGACAAGTGCGAGCGTGACGACTGCGGCGGCGAAAAGCATTAGCTTTTTCATGTTTCCTCTCCTTGGTTGAGGGTTCTTTTTTTGACGGAACAAACAAATTACTTTTATCTCTGCTGCCCCGATCAATTTTAAGTTATAAACTCAATCCTCCATACGTCTGATTTTACATTAGCAATGTGAAAATATTTGTCAAGCAGGAAAAAGTAAATAAAGATTATTTTAAATCATTTTAAGCTGAAATATGCAGAAAAATTGCGTCCATCCTCCAGCTTTGGGGCAGCAATCTTCAAAAGCTCCATCCTCTGGACGTTTTTTTTACTGATCAAATCAGGGCAGGGGCAAAAATGCTTGTCGAACCCATAAACCACATCGGCTTTCAAAAAACGCGGCGCAACTCCGGAATGTTTGTCAAAACCGCTGACAGTCAGAATAAAGCTTTTGTTAAATGAATAACTGTTTGATAAAAAAGTATCAAATCGGACACGCGGTTATTTGAACAAATGGCGGTTTCGGTTTAAAGTATATTTTAGTCAAATAGCGGGACGGGGAGTAACTGGCTGAAAATAGTTAATTTGCTTAAAATAAAAGTTTTGTACGTTAAAATAAAAATCAAGAAGGAGATTCCATGA
>CAIJKT010000385.1 GCA_903821255.1 uncultured Lentisphaeria bacterium
AAGCCGCCGGTCTTGAATTTATTCAAGAAATCCTGCACCAGGCAGGCAGTCTCAAACATTGCCTGAGCGTCACAGCCTTTGATCTTATCCCCGGACAGCGCCGCATCCAGTGATTTAATTTCCTCCGCGGCGGCGGCTTTTGCCGCATCCTGCGCGGCTTTCTTCTCTGCCTGAATCACGGACTGCTGCTGATATTCCTTAATCAAAGCTTCCGCCTCCTGCCGCATTGCGCCTTCCGGCGAATATGCCGCGACAAAACTCTTAATGGATTCAACGGCATCATTGCAACGCATATATTTAATCCCGCTGCGCACCGTACCCCATATTTCCTCCACTTTCTTTTTGCGCTCCGCAACCGGATTTTTCGAAACTGCAACCGCCGGCATTGACTTGGCAGGCCCCTTATTCTTCAACTGGGTAAACCACCACAATCCGGCGGCGACAAAAACCATCACCGACAAAACCAGTGCGGCAGCAACCAGCTTATTATTCAATACCCTGCGCAGCAAACCCGGCTTATTCGGGAATTGATTGCCATGTCCGTATTTCAGCTTTGCCGCATTTTTCAAGTAATCAACTATTTCGTTCCAGGATTCCGGGCGTTTAGCCGGATCCTTAGCGATAAGCCGGTCAACAAAATCCGAAAAATCTTTCGGGAATCCGGAGATTTTAAATATTTCAGCAAGCGGTTCATGATCAACATTCAGATGCATCTGCATCACTTTTTCAGCATCATTTTCATTAAACGGCGGTTCGCCGGCAAGCATGTGATACAGGGTTATCCCGAAAGAATAAATATCGGACCTGACATTGGCACGGTCGACATCACCTTTGATTAATTCGGGGGGGGCATACATGGGAGTAGCCATGATTTCGGAAGCACTCTCGTCATAAGCGGATTTGGCCAGCCCCAGGTCGGCAAGTTTGGCTTCGCCGTGACGGTTGATGATAATATTGGCGGGTTTAATATCCCCGTGGGTAAGTTTCTGACGGTCCCAGGCATATTGCAGAGCTTCGGCGATACGCAGCGCAATATTGACCGCTTCATTGAAATCCAGCGCGCCCTCACGCTCAATCTTCGTATCCATGGTTTCGCCGTCAATAAGTTCCATGGCGAAAAAATAAATCCCGTCTTCGGTGAGGCCGGCATCATATCCCTGCACTATCGCCGGATGATTAAGCGCGGCGGCGGCTCTGGCTTCACGAAAAAAATCATCAACAAATCCTTCGTCGCGGGCTCGCTCATCAGACAGAATTTTCAAGGCGACATCACGCTCAAGACTCAACTGCCTGGCCAGGTAAACAATGCCGTTGCTGCCGCGTCCCAGTTCCAGAATAATTTTGAAGCCGCCGATAACCGTTTCCGGGGCAATACGCCCGCCGGCATTGAACCCGCCGCATAAAGAACAGAACTTTCCACCGACTTCCCCTGAAACCGTCTCGGTGTATCTGGCACATTTTTCGCAGAATTGCTGCATTAATTATCCTCGCAAATAAAATGACGCACAGCCAGTCTCCATAAATTTTAAGTATGAAATGCAACAAGCATGGACTATATAATCTTACTCCAATTTCGCATAAATCAAGCAGACATTGAAATTCCGCCGTTGTCAGCAATTCGACAGACAGCCGGGAGCAGATTCTTTTTATATCAGGCACAGAAAGGCGTATCGGCGTTTTTACATCCTGCAATTCCTACTTGATTTTTTGCAGCAGATTGCTGGCGAAGATTCTCATGCCTTTATCATTGGGATGGATATTATCCACAAAACACGCCGGGGCATCCGGCACCAGTTGCGTTCCGTCAATCAGAAGGACATTTTTAAAATCGGCGGCGACAATCCTGAGAGTCCGGCGGTATTCTTCCAGTTGAAGTCCCAGCTCGTTTGGCTCCGTCCGCCCGAACCACGGGCTCGGCGTAATCAAATATATTACCGCATCTTTGCGCATGCTGAGCTGACTAAGCATCTTTTCGGAATCCGCCGCGAAATCCACCAGTTCACGATTTTGAGCAAAATCATTTACTCCAAAGGCGACAAAAACTGTATCCCATTCAATTTCCAGCGCCAGCCTGCCGACTTTATGGTCCATCGTCGCACCGCCGACTGCAATGTTGTGAAAATCTTTATTCAGCGCGGCCGCCACCTGCGCGGGGTAAGTCAGGGATGGCGAGGAAACCGTCATCCCCTGGGTAATCGAATCGCCGATAAAGATCCATCTGGAACGCTCTTCCTTAAAAGGACTGACGAAACAGCCGTCTTCAATTTCCAGACCGGCCACAGTGGTTTCGCACAGGTTCGGCAGATAAATTTCGATCAGTTTTTCGCCTTTGCCGTCAAGTTCCGCGCTAAAGGCGAATTCTTCGCAATAATCAGGCGGCCCGAAAGTCATTCTCTGGAAACCGTCGATCACGATATCGGTGTTAAAAATCGGCCTGGAATAACGGCCGAAGACCAGTTTCATTGCAACAAACGAGGTATCGGAAATAAATGAAATCCGGATGCCGGAACTGTTCATGGCGCGGATTTCCGCGGCTTCCGTGGCAGAATACAGCTTCATCAACTTGTGAGTCATTCTGGAAGCATAAAAACCGGATTCAGTTTCCTCCACGCCGACGGCCCCGAACATGTAATCAATATTTGACAATAAATCAATTTTCATCAGTAAACTCCAGGCAAAATGAAAGTTCTTGTTATATAAAAATAACCCGTCAAGCATAATGAGCAAATATATAATTGCATAATCTGTAAATCGTCTGGAAAAACAGGGCCAGTAAAAGTAGATTAATCAGGAAGCGATAAATGAAAAAAAGGCATGACGCATGAAAATTATTTTGTTGTTGAAAAAACTATTGATGTCTCTATGCGCCGCAACATTCTTCTGCGCTATTACGGTATCTGCCGAAGATGAAAAGCCGGACGGATTCAGACTGCTCTGGGCAGGCGGCATCAATCTCAATATAGACAAAGCAATGCAAAGAATCAGCGATTCCGGATTCAACGCCGCCGCAGTCAGCGGTGCCAACTTAAACACGGTTATTCCATACGGACAGAAACACAATATCGGAATTTATTACTGGTTCCATATTATTCCGCCGGAAGATATGAAGCAATTCGCACAGCAGATGTCTCCGGAAGAGAATGAAATCCTGAAAAATCTGAAGGCGGACAAATCGGTGGATAAAAATGGTTACCAATTCGGCGGGGAGCCGCTGCCGGACCACCGGGAAGTACTGGAAACGCCGCTGCTCTGTTTTCATCGTCCGGAAACCGTCGAGTTCTGCAAGAAACATATTGAGGCAGTTTTTGAAAAATTTCCGGATATAACCGGCATCGCGCTGGATTATATCGGATACCAGAATTACCGCTGCTGCCATTGTCAGCAGTCAACTGCACTTTTTGAAGAATATTACAAGAAAGTGCAAAGCAAAATGAGCCGGGAAGCCGCGCTGGAACAGTTTTCGCTGGAAACGCTGGTGCATTTCAGCAATGAACTGGCGGCTTATATCCGCAAATTAAAACCTGAAGCAAAAGTCGCGACTCACGTCTACCCGGTATTCATTCCTGACCAGCTTTATGGCAACCGCCTGGATGTGGATTACTGCTGCCAGACTGTCGCCTGGTTTTTCAAGCCGTACTGGTCTTCCGAGAAAATCGAGAAACATGTCCGTTACGTTGTCGAGAATGAAAAGAAGTATTTCCCCAATTCCCGCGGCATTCCTTTTATCGGTCTTTATCAGAATCCGCAAGGCCATTTTAAATCAGATGAGGAATTCTTCAAAGAACTTGAAATAATGAAAAAAACTTCGCCGTCAAGACACGATCTGAGTATATGCACGTTTGCCCCGTTCGCCCGGAGTCCGGAACTCGGCAAAAAACTTGTACAGGAGATCGCGAAATGAAGCAATTTTATTTTTATGCATAATCATCGCAGCAAATGTAAAATCACTTGACTTTTACAAAAAGTAAAATATACTTCTAAATATAAGAGGTTTATGGTAATTATTGATACGGGAGTATCTCATGGGCAGAAATGTATTAATTACCGGTGCGTCATCAGGAATCGGCAAAGCCTTGGCTTTCAGGCTGCTGGGCGAGGGATGGAAAGTTTTTGCCGTCGCCAGAAGAATTTCAAGGCTTAATGATCTAAAGGAAAAAGGCGCGATAATCGTCGAAATGGATTTGACCAGCGAAGAGTCTGTCATTAACGGTATTGCGCGCATCCAGAAAGAAGCCGGAACCATCGACATACTGATAAACAATGCCGGTTATGGCGAATATGGTTCCATCGAAGAAGTCTCGACCGAAGTGGCAAAGAAACAGTTTGAAGTCAACGTCTTCGGCCTTGCCCGCATCACCCGCCAGGTTTTACCCCAAATGCGCGAGAACCGTTACGGAAAGATTATCAATATTTCTTCAATGGCGGGCAAAGCTACAGCGCCAATGGGCGGCTGGTATCATGCCTCGAAGCATGCGGTGGAAGCTCTTTCCGATGCACTGCGGCTGGAGGTGCGTCCGTTCGGTATTGACGTGATCGTCATCGAGCCTGGCGCCGTAAAATCAGAATGGGCCGACATTGCCAAGGAGAATCTATTGAAAACATCCGGCCACGGCCCGTACATCAGATATGCGGAAGCAGTAGCGTCATTAATTGATAAATTTTATGCCGGCAGCAAGCCGGCTGCTCCTGAAAAAATCGCTGATGTCATAATCAAAGCCATCGCCGCAAAAAAACCTTCTCCCAGATATGTTGCGACAATCGATGCCAAAAAATTCATCTTCTGTAAGTGGTTGCTGACAGACAGGATGTTCGACCGGCTGCTTCTGCGTTTGATGAAAGTTTCAAAATAACAGCATTCCTTAAACAAAATCATTGCTGAATCCGGCCATTATGTCACATTTTTATACGTTTTGCATAAAGCAAAAAGGAGGCCGGAGCCTCCTTGAAATTAATTTTTACTTGATACTGCAATCAATATGATTCAGCATTCGGGAACATCATTGTACCGCCGCGATTCGCATAGGTGTACCACTGAGTACCGGCGAAACCGGACACATGACCGTCATGAAACAGCATGTTGCCGAAATCAGAATGATCCGGACCGCCGGATGAATTGATCTTTCTGTCAGCGGAAATCGCTGAATCAGCGCGTCCGTACTGATCTGAATCACCTTCCATCATCATGTTGGCAAATGCATAATCCAATCCCGCAGAACCAGAAGTGGCATTGTAAGACAGCGCCTGGGTTCCAGAACCTTTGGCGGTAGTGGTTGACGGACAGGTATAGACCGTATAGTCAGTCAAATAGTCAAACTGACGGAGTAAATCCAGGGCCGCGCCGCCTTCAGTAGTAGCCTGAAGCCCCAGGGTCGGGAAACGATCAGAATAGTCCATTGCATACTGCTTCAGGGCCAGACCGATCTGTTTCAGATTTGACGCGCAGGAAATGCGGCGTGCTTTTTCGCGGGCGGAGTTAAGGGCCGGCAGAAGCATGCCGGCGAGGATCGCGATGATCGCGATCACGACGAGGAGTTCTATGAGTGTAAAATCACGACTTTTTTTCATTTTTTATCTCCTTGAAGTTGTTATTTAACAACCTGATATTTAAAAACATAACTTTTA
>CAIJKT010000386.1 GCA_903821255.1 uncultured Lentisphaeria bacterium
AGAATAAATAATTGTTTTGTCTCAATCGGTTTGTTTTAACATGTATAAAGAGGAGTTAAGTCCGATGGCCATTCAGGATAACAGGGGATATAATCAAAAGTATAAGCCGTCCAAATCGCTCGAGTTGAGGGAACAGAGAAGATGCGGTTATATATTGGACCGGATGGAGCTCAACGCGGAGAAAAGAATACTTGAAATCGGTTGCGGAACTGGAGAACTGGCGTATATGATGGCCCGGAAAACGGACTGCAAAATACTGGGAGTGGATATCTGTGTTCCATTCATTGAACAGGCCCGGAAAAATTTCAGCGTTCCCAATCTTGAATTTAAAGTCCTTGATTTTAATGACGCGGATAATCTGAAGAAAGTAACCGAAGAATGCAAATTTGATTATGTGGTCGGCAACGGCATATTGCATCATTTTTATTATAATCTGGACGAAGTTTTTGCCAATATCCAGACGCTGCTCAAAAAGAACGGTAAAATTATTTTCCTCGAACCCAATTTTTACAATCCATACTGCCTGCTTATTTTTAAAATAAAATTCTTCCGTAAACTGGCAAGACTTGAGCCGGGCGAATCAACATTTACGAAGACGGCTGTCACCCGGAAATTGAAGAATGCATCTTTTGGCGACATAAAAGTTGAGTATCGCGATTTTCTGGTTCCGGGTACTCCGGAATTTCTCATAAAACCGGTCGTGCTGATCGGCGATATAATCGAAAAAATGCCCGGATTGAATATGATGGCTCAGTCGATATATATTTCCGCGCGTAAAATGGATTGATAAAATGCCAATTAACAGGTCATGCTATAAAATATTAAACGCCGTCCGTTCCAATAAAACATTCCCTTCGGTTTTTGTCATACTGCTCATTTGTATTTCTTCGGTAACAATCCTGTATAAGGAGTTTTTCTTCTTTTCGACAACGATATGGTCAATGAACAGTAACATCCCGCTGGAGAACCTGGCTCCATTGATGAGAGATTGGGCACGGGAATATGACGGCATAGAGACCTACTGTCTGTATATATTAGTTTTAATCAGTATTTTTTTAAGTTTCTTAATCCTTTGCATTTATAAAGTATTATCTTCCCGTGCAGAGAATTTCATCTATAAAATATCATACTATTTTCTTGTCTTTTTTCTTCTTTTGAATGCTTGTATTTTTTTCATTTATATTGGTTTTAATCCCCCGATGGCCTGTCCGTTGCTGAATGTGAGGACTTTTCTTTTCGCTATTATTGCTTCAGTCATTATTTATTTATTGTTTAAGGTTGCAGGCCGTTTCGAGAAAATATCAGTTTGGTTTGTGCCAATTATATTGATCCCTTTCTGTTTCTTTGCGACAATGCCCATATATTTAATGAATTATTGTTTTATATTTGCTCCGGCTTTAAGAATGATCCATCATTTCAAACTCTCTGAAATATATTTCCAATATGATCTGCTGCTATCGCTGCTGGCGGTATTATGGATGAAGCTTGACCTTGATCTAAATTATTTTCAAGTTTTGGGACAGTTATCGATATATTTATTTTTACTGCTTTCCTTTTTTTGGTCCAGGCGTTTCTTTTTAAAAAAGGAACTCTCTTTTTATTTGCTGGCCGCTCTGGTGCTGATAAAAATATACGGACTTATATGTGACCCGGTTTTCGCTTTCCAGGTAACTCCTTTGCGGCTTGACTGGTGGATTCTTCTTATTATCCTGACATACGAAAAAGGTTTGTACAGTAAGTGGACAGGTCTGGCGCTTGGCTTCTTAATTATTTTTCATAGAACTTTTGGAATTATTTACGCAATCAGTTATCTGGAAACTGCTTTTATATTGCTGCTCTCTGATTTTATCCAAAACATTCCGACATGCCCCTTGAAAGCAGCGTTCAAAAAACATTTTAAATGCAATATGGTCAACGGAGTTATTATTGCGTCAGCCTGGGCGATCAGTACATTGCTGTTTGGCGTTTCATTGGAAAGCGCGTCACTTTATCAATCGATCGGGATCGGTTTTCTGCCGATTCTGGATACCTCTTTCTACTGGTATGTCATAGTGATGATCTGCGCTGCTTCGATCTATTTATTTAAGCTGAGAGAAAAATTGCCGGACGGATATTTTGCGGCAGGTTCATTCCTGATTTTTTTAGCAATCGGCAATTCAATCTATTTTTTTGGAAGAAGCCATGAGAATAATATATTGAATGTTGCCGCTTCTTTGGTTTTTATCCTGTTCATGCTCTTTGATTTACTTATGTTTGAACATAGCGGCGCAGGAGAAAAGAATGCGCTGAAGCGGGTGTTGGTGGCAGTGCTTCCCAATATTTTCATCCTGCTGCTGTTGATTTTTTATTCCGGGAGGATTTATGCAGTTACCGTAATAAAAATTCATAATATTAAAAAACTCCAATTTGTTTGTCCTATGGCCGCTTCCTTTGATACGAAGCAAATCAAGGAATTGACGAATTCCAGCGCGAAAGTATACTTTGCGGGGGATAGCGATTTTTATTATTACTATTACGGAGGATATGTTCCGCAGGGGCGCTTTTCGCCCTACGCGTCATGGATATTTAAGAAGGAGATCGTTGTTTTTATGCAGGATTTACTGGATAAAGGATATTATATTGTTTTTCTGGATACAAAGAATGACGAGCTGCTGCCTGATTTAAAATATAATAAAATCGTTGAGAAAGGCGAACTTAAAGTTATCCGGGAATAATATCGCATTGTATCGCTGCGGGAATGGTTGCGCTTATTTTGTTAATATGATGGTGTAGCCAAGAGGGTCATCATTGCTGCCTAAATTTGCAAGGACGGAAATATGACCCAGTAATATTGCAAGAAGGATAAGCGGGGCGCAGCAAATTAATAAAGGCGACATGAGCAGAGTTCTTAAATACTTTTTATTGATTACATTTCGCACATAAATTAATATTATTTTTGCAGCAATAACCGTTATATCAGTTCCTCTGGGTATGATCTCCATTTTTGAGAAGTTGCTGAAAATATATTTTAATGACGACGGCGTGAACCTGAAATAATCATAAGGCGCATAATGAAATCTTGCAGACCACGGCACCGTGACAATGCCCTTGCCGCCCTTTTTTAAAACTCGATGTATTTCACTTGCAAAATTATTATAATCAAGCACATGCTCCAGCACTTCGGTGCAAATAAATCCGTCAAAAGACTCGGCGTCAAAAGGAATTATTTTACCATCATAGAGTGTCACATCTTTGTTGTGATATCTGAAATTAGCCGCCTCGATGGTATCCAGTCCGAAATATTTGATGTTCTCTTTTGAAAATAGATGCTTGAAAGGAGAATTGCCGCAGCCGATATCTAAAATACTGCCGGAGAAATTCCTGCTGAAGTCCCTTATATTTTTATATACTGTTAATGCCTGGAAATCCAGCAGCAATCTTATTGAAAACTTTATTCTATTGATAATGCCTGTAGGAGCGACATGTTTTCTCGGTTCAAAATCTTCTGTCATATATTACTCTGGTTTTGCAGTTAGTTTTTGAGTATAAAAATCAATGTAAAGGTTCTGTATCAATATAAACGTTTGACTGGACTAATGCAAACCTGTTCGCTGCATCCGAAATTCGAAGAAAATGAAGTCTTTCAGTATCTTGCTTTTTTCAGTTCAAAGTCCCAGTGAATTGACGACAGCGTTTGTTTTAATTCATCAAACCTGAATACCGCCCATGGTACTTGTCCCGGCTGGAGAAACTTATTATTCTGTGCCCACTTACCGCTGTAAATATACTCAAAATAATCCCGCAGCGGCGGATAATCCAGGTATATGTTTTTAAACAGGGGCTCATAGCCGCCGCACGAGATTTGCAGTTCGGCGGAAAGCGGAATCCCGGAAAAATTGAAATCGCCGCAGCGTCCGGTAATGCCGCTTTTTATAACGTCGCCTCCATTCAAAAACTCAATTTTCACCCCGCCCAGCGGCTGCCGCGTCGCCGCATCCGCGATCCTGCCCGAAAAATCCGGGGTCATGAGTCCGGGCGGCTGAAACGATTCCGGCTCGAAATAATATGGATTGGTAAAAGCCGCCTGCGTTATCGCAGTATATTCAGTATTTTTTTCTTTTTCGCATAACTCGGCATAGGCCATGACATCGGCGAATTCTTTCCTGCGCGGCCGTTTTCGTCCGAAAACTTTGACCAGAAACCAGGTCCGGCGCATGGCATCGGGTTTGATTACAAACTCATGATTATAACTTCTGAGTTTTTTATCCTCAATATCGATAATTTCCACCGGCTTGCCGTTTTTGTAGAGTACCAGCCAGGAAATATACTCTTCCGGCGCCGGGTGGCTTAAAACAGAAACAGAGATTCTATGGAGCCGTCCATCACTTTTTATGATGCTGCCGGGGCGGTGTCTGCCGTCCAGAATGGTGATCAGGGCCGGTCCGCTGGTCATGAAAGATTTGCCGGCCGCCAGATTCTTCAGGAACGATTTTAAATTAAAGCTTTCAGTGCCGCAATAAACATACGTTCTGAAGTCTCCAATCTTATGCCTGCCGCTCATATCGCCGTCGGTCTCCGCGACTCCGGCTATGCGATAACCCATGTTTAAAAGATGAAACCAGAGATTCTGGTAAAAGATGTGCTCGGCATCATACCCCATTACTGTCAGCGAATCATAAATTTTTCCGGCAAGGAGGGCAAAACAAAAATCCGCCGCGATATTGGTGCAGATCAGCGATGCCTGTTTATTATCCATCCACCAGCTTGTCGGGTGCGGTGCAGCGGACACGCCGCCCTGTTTTTTCCAGCGGATTATTTTATTCAGCGGAGACTCGCCGCTATAAGGCACTTCCAATGCAGGACTGGCGATTTCCCTGCCGGTAATACCGGCCACTTTGAAATATTCCACATCATGGTAACTGTCGCAGCATCCCTGCGGGTCGGAAATTACTGGAAATTCCCACCAGCAGACATGCCCGAACCTGGTTTTGGGAAACTCCGCACCCATGTAAATATGGGCATCGCCGGCGGAAAGACTGCTCAGGTACTGATGAAGTTTTTCTCCGTCGCCGCCCAGCCAGGACCCCGGCGGCGTCATCCAGTCCTGACACAGTGCAATCATGTCTATTCCCGACGCCCGCATGAATGTGACCAGTTCCTCCGGAGCCGTCGGATAATTGATGTGATTATGCGCATCGCCGGTAAAAAGACCCTGCTTTTTAAAATCAACCCAGGGCGGCAGCACGGCTTGAACGGCAGTATTCCGGTCAAGCCGCAATTCCATGTTTGAGTATTGATATGCCAGGCCGGAATAAACGGTGATGGAATATTTTCCTGCCGGCAGTGAAAATTCTATTTCTCCGGCAAATGCTTTCAGCCGCCTGGTTTGGCCGGATTCAGCTAAAATAATCCATGCCGGAATCATCTTTTTAGAAGTTCCGTCAAGCGCGGTAATTTTCAGTGAAAAAGTCTTTTTTATCATTTCAAAGATCAGTCCCTGAAAAAATTAACGTTATTGATAAGCAACTGCGGGTAATAAGTTTCTTTGTGTTTGATAAAATCAATAATTGCCGGCCCGGTCAGTTGAAAAGCAAACCTGCTCAACGGAAACGGTCTGGTTTCCAGGATGAAAGAAAGCAGTATGGCCAGTGAACCGCCATGCGCAAAAACCGCCAGGTTCAGATCCTCCGCGCGCTCTTCAATGTGGAAGCCGCCGCCGCCGGCATGAATCCCAAGTTTCTTCAATTCCGCCAGGAATGGCGGACAGATTCGGGCGTACAGTTCAAAAGTTCCTTCCCCCAGATCGGTTTTCCAGGTTTCTTCAATATCGCTGGTCTGATAGCTGTTCATGATCGCTTCGAATTCTACTGACGGGAATTCTTTGAAGGCGGGATTGACATCCCATTCTTTTAGAAAATCAAATGTGGCGATTTCTATATTTTTTCCCGCCAGCACGATTTCCGCAGTCTGCAGGGCCCTGCCGTAAGGCGATGAAAAAGCCGCCCCGATTTCGATTTTATTCAGGATTTCGCGCAGTCTTTCCGCCTGCTGGATGCCGGTCGCGGTGAGAAAATTCTTTACCGGCGGTTTGGGGCAGGCAAAAGAATCTCCAGCGCTTTCGCCATGCCGCGCAAGTATGACTCTCATAAATCCTCCTGCAATTGTAATTGCTGATTAATTTAACCACAAAGTTACAAAGACACAATGTCTTTTTATTTTTAAATCAAAAAAACGTGTAATTTATCGTTCTTCCTGCGGGTGAATGAAAAAGCCGGGAATATGTGCAATAAAAATGGAAATAAAGTGGAGATCCGATATGGAATATGGCGCACTTACAAGGAATATATCATCCGCCGCCGGATCTCATGAAAGGATTAAATCGCCAGCGGTGAAGCAATGACGGCCATCCGGATATCGGACTTCGGACTGGAACCGGTACAGGCAGTCCGGTTGTGATTATAATTGCAGCCGGTATAAAATAAATGCCATTGCCGCTCATGAAATACTAACGAGTGCGGCGCATAAACTCCAAGCAATTCCGGAGAACGCGGAAACCAGGGACCCGGACATGGGCGCTGCCAGTTCAGACCGTCTGATGAAAAACACCATTCGATGTCGGTCGTCTGATTTTTAACGTCATAGTAGCCAAGCTGTCCGATTTTTCCATCAGGAGTTGAAGTAACCGCCAGACAATAAAACTGTATCCATGGCGGATCGTCCTGATTGGGTTCCAGCACCCGCACTCCCTTGCTCCAGTTGAGACCATCGGGACTGGTACGGCGTTCGATCACTCTGATCCAGCCGGCGGCATTATCGTGTGCCACATAGCTGGAACTGTCCTGTGCCACCGGCAGGATTACGGCGGTGTAAAGTTCAAAACTGCCATCGGGCAGCAGATAAAGATTAGTGGCGTCATTACAGAGTTTTTCCGGGTCGGCTTCCGGCTCTTCCGCCGGTCTGGCTGAATCTCTTTTGCCGAAGGTAAGTCCGGCCGGTCCGAACCATTCAGCCGGAACGGCACGGTCATTATAATGATAAAGGCAGGGCCGTAGCGGATCAATCACCTCATAGCGATGACCATCGCCGCTGAATGCGCACAGAAAGCGGACTACATCCTGGCCGTGGGCCCAGAAGTATAGACGGTGTGAGCCATCCGGCATGGCGATGTGCACCGGCTGCCGCGGCCGCCAGCCATCCGGCAGATTGCCGATGGTAAATTCTCCTTGATGCGCCTTGCCGCAAGTAAGCTGCGCGGGAAACAGCGACATCGTTTTCCCTGGCTCTCCGTCCGCAAACCCGATATTGAATTCCTCCGCTCCATTGCCGTTATTATGAGAAGAATACCATACCCGCCAGCGCTTTTCGCCAAGCGGTTCGGCGCAGGCGGTAAAACTCTGCAATTCCAGTTTACGGTGTTGCAGAATAACGCCCCGGTCATGCCAGTTCTCCGAACTCGGCGGATGAAAAATTGTCATGGAGTCACCCTTATTGTTTCTTCAATTTTTTATCGAGCCAATGATAAACGTAATCTCTGGCGCGATCCGGAAAACCGTGATTGCCGGGATAGATGTGGTAATGAACATTTTCCGGGACTCCGGCCTGTTGATAGAATTTATATATACCGTCCCAGGTTTCCTGCATTACCTCAAGTCCGCCTTCGTGTCCGGAATTGGAAGTTGCTCCAGAATACAGAAGGTTGCGCGGACAAACCAGACTCATGATATCGGCAAAATTGACCGGATTTGGAATTGATGCATTCGCCATGTAATTCCGGAATTTCGGAATATAGCAGTATACCGGCGGCCGGTCTTTGACCAGTTCCGCCGGCAGCGGCAGCCGTGACCAGTGTTCCAGATATTTCCGGAAGACCGTACAGCCGCCGTTGGTGACCACCGCTTTGAGCCGGTCGTCAAACCCGGCGGCAAAAACTGAACTGTGTCCGCCGAGCGAATGCCCGATCACTCCGATATTATTTTTATCGACGCAATCCAGTGAACAAAGATAATCGACCGCCAGAATATTGTCCCAGATCGCTTTTCCTACCACCGACCATTCCGGATAGCGCTGGTAAAAGTTTGATGGTTCATACGGACGATGTCCGGGTTCTATTCTTTCGCCGTCACTGTAAATATCCGGAGCTATAACTACATAACCGAGTTCGGCCAGATGTTTGGCGTAGGCGCGGCCGGAAAAAAATTCCAGCGGCAGCGCCCGGATGTTTTCCGGGGCATTCGCCATATGCGTTTCGAGATTATCAACAACAATGTCTTTACCACAACCGAAAGTCGTCGGATGCAGGCAGAGCATGGCCGGTGCCTTGTCTTTCAAACCATGCGGCACCAGCAGCCAGGCATAGATGACATCGTCCGGATAATCCGCATCGGCGGAGAACGCAATTTTTATGCGGTCGAACTTCTCCTGCTTTTCGGTAACGACGATACGCGGCGCGAACGCCGGGCGGCGTACCGGAAAATTCCCGATCAGCGCCAGCCACCTTTCGCGGATTTCCTGCTGTTGTTTCAATAGATCATTTGAAATCGAATTCATTGGGATATTTATTCCTATGAGATGATTGATAGAAGTCATGAATATTTATTTTTTACTGACCATCTCAAATTTCACATCGTTTATCCAGAAAACAGTTCCCGGCCCCAATTTACCCAACGATAAGTATGGAACACGTACCTGATCCTTGTAATCATAAGCCGAGACAAACACTATCTCCGCTTTTTGCCATTCATTCCCTTTTGCGTCAATCGCCAAGCAAGTATTATCGGCCAAGTCAGACCATGGTTTTTTATTCATGATTGCATTTACATAAATCTTCCCCGGCTGTGAAATTTTATACATAAAAGAAATCTTGTACTTCTGGTTTTCTTTGACGCCTTCATAATAGAGAAAAGACAATTGAATAGCAGATGGCGAGGAATCTATTTTATTTTTCCCTATTTCTATTTTTGTTGCGCCTTTGATTTCTCCGGGAAGTTCAACTTCTGGATCAAAAGTCTTTTTTACATCAACATCACCTTCCGTATACCATCCCAGAATTTCTACCGCCTTTTCGGAATTAACACGCCACTGCGCCAAAACCTGATCCGCGTTTAACTCGCCGGTAACGGTTAAAAGAAACATAAGTCCCATATACAGCAAACAACAATTACGTCTCATTTTATTCTCTCCCTTTACCCATATTGCATTTTTTTAGTTATTATACCTGTTGTATACACAATAAAACTTGATGTATATATTATTCAACTTGAAGATTCATTTCCCTTTCATATTTTTACTTTTCTTTACCAATATTGGAACCTGTACACAAGTCATCATGGCTTAGCGTTCATCAACGTTATCACTTCAACATCCATCGGCGGCACCGTTACACTAAACTCATTGCCCGCAAGTTGCCTGCCGCCGTAATAAGCGCGGGCAACCTGTCCGGCGGCAACTAATTTATTTTTAACCGTAAATGTTTTTGGTGCGAAGGTTTCGTTAAACAGGAAAATAAGCCGTTCATTGCTCCTGTTCCTCATAACAGTGACTGCATCTTTTTCTTTTTCCGGCAGTACTATGGAATCATCGCCATCAATATGATGGACGAAGAAATCCTCATACTGACTGACAATACGGGATATATCGCTCAACGCTTTCCAGAACCGGCCATCGGCGAGTGGAGAATAGAATACCATCAAGCCGCCTGTACCGTCGGTTATCCGGCGGAACAGATTTACCCTGACTTTGCGAAGATCATACTGTTCACCATGTTCCCAGGAAACGATTTCGCTAGTAATTAGAGGAGTTGACGCGAGAATTTTTTTAGTGAGGGCAAGCTTTTCCAGTGGCCGATCATAACCGCAAACCATATAATCAACAACTTTGCCGAAGTAATTAAGATTAGAGCCAGCATGTTCGTGCATTTCCGGTTCTTCATAACCGGAGTACAGCATAACCATTGCATTGGGATTGGCCTTATGAATGAAATTTCTAATCATTGCAGCCATTGCGGCATTTCGCTGGCATTGAAAATCAACCCATTGCTCCTTGTAAAGCAAGCTGGCCTTAGTCTTGTTCACATTTGAAAGCTTATACTGCCGGGAAAATTCTCCCAGACAGCGTTCGCAAAAGCAAGCAGAGAAAGGCTTGAATACCGGCACTTCATGATCAATCATAAAACAGCGGTAATTTCGAGCAAGATCAGCAGTCCATTTTGCCATCTCTTTAGCATAACCGCTTGCCGGATCAATAATATGGGACATGCAAATAATCTTATTCTGCGTTTCGCCTTTTAGATTAACGGCTTTGAATTGCGGATTACGGGATAGATATTCTTCAGCGCCTGGAAATATATTGATATAATTCGGGTCAAAAATATTCTGAGAATTGGTGAGGATCGCTTTCATGGGTTCAATTCCGCGATTTCGCATAGCCGCCAAGTCCTGCTGAGAATAGATGATCATCCCAAATTCCTGTAAACCCTTAATGTTAAATCCAGCGTTCTTCCAGTTATCAAACATGAAGTCGCGTTCCTGGGGAGTAAGCCGGATCATCAGTAGCGAACCCGGTGTAGACCATTCCAGAATCACATATTTTCGTGGTTGTACGCCGTTGAGTTCGCCTAGCAGCCTGTCGGACTTTTTTTTCAAAGGCCATATAGCATGAAAATTGTGTAGTGATATATTACGATCAAAAAGGATTTACGATGGGAGCGAAGTTTGTGAATGTGGACCGGGACACGCCGATGATGTTTCCACCAGA